>JAGBTR010000134.1 GCA_017631215.1 Clostridia bacterium
GCATTGCCGCACTTCGTCCGTCACTTCTGACGCTGGCCAACAACCACATCCGCGACCACGGTGTCCGCGGTCTTCACGACACAATGCAGACGCTGGACGCGGCAGGCATCCCACACATCGGTGCAGCCGATACCTACGAGGAGGCCGACCGTCCCTTCGTTCTGTACGACGGCGAGCGTAGCGTTTGTCTTTACAGCTGTGCCGAGCACGAGTTCACCACCATCGAGGACGGCATTGGCGGTGCCAATCCCTTCGATCCGCTTGAGACCCCCGACCGCATCGCCGCGCTCAAGGCGCAGTACGACTACGTGGTCGTGCTTTACCACGGTGGCAAGGAGCACTACCGCTATCCCTCGCTTGCGCTCCGTAAGGTCTGCCGCAAGATGATAGAAAAGGGGGCGGATCTCGTCATCTGTCAGCACACACACTGTGTTGGCTGTGCCGAAGAATATCGCGGCGGCACGATCGTCTACGGACAGGGCAATTTCCTTTTCGATCATTTGAACAACGAATACTGGCAGACGAGCATTCTCGTCTCGGCCGACTTTGGCGACGGTATGACCGTCCGTTATATCCCCATCATCAAAAGCAACATCGGCGTACGGCTGGCGGACAAGGCAGAGTCCGATGACATCCTGCGCGGTCTTACAGAGCGCTCCACCCACCTTGACGACGACGAATTTCTTCGTGCAAGCTATCTGGAGGCGGTACGCCCCGAGCTTCCTCATTATTTATATATGCTGGCAGGCAGTAAGGGGAGCGGGCTGCCCTTCCGCGAGGGCTTTGGCGACAACCTCAATCCTCACGAGCTGGGCGCGATGTTCAACTGCCTCAACTGTGAGGTGCATCGCGAGTCCATCACCACTTATCTTTGGGAGCTTATCAAGCAAGCAGATCCAAATCTCAGGGAGGGCTAACGTATGGATATCAAACGCTTTGAGACCTTTGACCCCAGCCACGACTACTATAATTTAAAGGATAAGCTCGCGCTGTACGTGACGCGCCGCTCCGAGGCGGCGTTCGACCGCGCCGACCGTGCCCGCGCCGCCATTGGCGACAAGACGGCACTCGAGGCGTACACCGCCGATATGCGTCGCCGCTTCATCGAGTCGCTGGGAGGTCTTCCCTATGATCCGAGCTATCCGCTGAATGCAAAAGCGACGCACGTCATCGAGGAGGAGCATTTCACCGTTGAGACGGTCGTGCTCACCGCGCGAGAGGGTGTCTACGTCACGGGCACGCTGTATCTGCCCAAAAAGAGACGAAATCCCTGCGGTGCCGTGCTGTGTCAGTGCGGTCACGCAGGCGACGGCAAGGCATACGGGCGTTATCAGCGCTCCTGCCGCCTCATCGCCTCGAGCGGCTTGATCGTCTTCGCCATCGACCCCGTCGGTCAGGGCGAGCGACGCAGCTATATGGAACAGGGCTTGGGCTCGCCGCTCGTGCCCGCTTGCACGTCGGATCACCAATACGCGGGCGAGCAATGCGTGCTGGCAGGCGACTGTATCGCGCGCTACTTCATCGCCGATGCGATGCGCGCGGTGGATTATCTTCTTACCCGCCCCGAGGTCGACCCGAACGCCATCGGCGTAACGGGAACGTCGGGCGGTGGCACGGCCAGCTGTCATATGATGGTATGCGACGACCGCATACGCGCGGCAGCCCCCGGCACGTTCGTCACCTCGCGCCGCGAGTATTTCTTCTCGGGCAATCCGCAGGACTCCGAGCAGATCTGGCCCGGTGCGACCGCCTTTGGCTTTGACCACCACGAGCTTCTTGCCTGCTTTGCGCCCAAGCCGCTGCTTCTGCTCGCTGTCGACAGCGATTTCTTCGCCATCGAGGGCACGCGCGAGGTGCTGGATTGTAACCGCCGCTTCTGGGAAATGTACGGTCGGGGCGAGGATATCGGTATGCACGTCGACCGTAGCACGCACGCCTTTACCGACGGCATCGCGATGGCGGCAGGTCGCTTCTTCGCGCACCACCTCAACGGCGAGGAGCGCGGCTACGACCGCAACGCGCTGAACGTTCGCGCCGTCAACGAGCTGTTTGCCACGCAAACGGGCAACGTCAAGTTCGATTACCCCGACGCTAAATTTGTGTACGACGAAAACCTAGCGCGCTTGGACGAGTATCGCAAGACGCACGACGTGAAGGCCGCGCGCGCCTACCTGCGCACCTGCGTCGATCGCGACCGCACGCCGCCCGAGCATTTGGGCCTGCGTCGCCCGATGAACGGCGAGGTGCTTGACCGCGGCTACGGCTTTACGCCTCTGATGTGGTTCTATCAGCCTCAGCTGGCAACCTATGCGCTGTCCATCCGACGCTTTGACACGCCGAGCGACAAGCCTCTTCCCATCACTCTCTGCCTCTGGGATAACGGCACGAACGATCTTGAGAGCCGTATCCACCGCATCCGCACGCTGTGCGCCCAGGGTCGCCGCGTGGTGGTGGTCGATCTGGCAGGCATCGGCAAAAACACGCCCAACGATCTCAACCACGCCTTCTCGCTCAAAAACGGCTTTGGTGTGCTCGACCGTCTGACCAAGGATTTGTTCTTCCTCGGCGACTCGCTGTGCGCTCTGCGGCTGTTCGAGCTGGAGCAGGCGGTCCGCGCGCTCGGTGAGGAATACGGCACGCAGGACATCACGCTCTTGGCCGAGGGACGCGCAACCATCCTCGCACGCTTGTATGCGCTGTTGCATCCCGACACTCCCATCGACGTGCGTGACGGCGACCGTCTTGTCGACATCGCACGCGAAAAATACTACGAGGACTACAACGTCTCCTCCTATCTTCTCCCCGGTATTCTCAGATATATCGACATATAAGCCACCCAACGAAAGGAGAACCATTATGAAAAGGATCTGTCTTCGCACACTCTCTCTTCTACTGGCCCTGCTGATGCTCGCATCCGGTGCGTTGCTCGTCGCCTGCTCTCAGCCTGATGATCCGGCACAGCCGAATGACCCGACTCAGCCCGATGACCCGACCCGGCCCGACACGCCCGATCAACCCGACGCGCCCGAAGCACCTGCCGTGGAAGATTACATTATGTCGATCCCCAAGCAAAACTACGGCAAAACGTTCACCTTTTTAAGCAGCCCCGCGCGTGCCCCCGAGCTGAACATCATCAACGAGGACGATGCGATGGGGTCGACGGTCGACACCGCCGTCTTTTACCGCAACAACCGTGTCTCCGAGCATCTGGGGGTAACCTTCAATAACATCACCTCGCCGATGAGCTGGGACGGCCGTGCGGAATATCTCAACCGCATCTACTCCAGCTACGCCGCCGGTGACCAGGACTTTCAGCTGATCTCGATCTACGAGGCCTTTGCCGCCGAGAACGCCGTTGCCGGCTACTACTACGACGTCAACTCGATCGATGCGATCGATCTGTCCTCGCCGTGGTACGTCCAGAGCTGGGTCAAGAACACGCTCATCAACGACCGCTCCTATATGATCGTCAGCGATCTGTCGCTTTCGATGTGGAATTCGATCTACGCCCTCTACTTCAACAAGCAGATGACCGACCAGATCGAGGTCTCCGATACGCTGTATAAGCTGGCGGCCGACGGTGAGTTCACCTTCGAGTATCTGCTCAACTGCGCCGAGATGGTCACCGTCGAGGACGGCAACGACGCCTGGGACGAGTTCGACACCTACGGCTTCGCCCTCAACCGCTTTGATTGTCGCGGTATGATCACCTATTTTGATCTTCCCCTCTCCTTCGTCAACGAGGACGAGGAATACGAGCTTTGCTTCTACAACGAGCACACCGAAACCGTCTACGGCGAGATCCACGACGCTATGTGGAACAGCGACAGCATCTACAAGAACACGCTGTCCGACGGTGACGTCAGTATGACCGTCCCGATGTTCAAGGACAACCGACTGATGTTCCTGTCCGCCACGCTGAGCACCTCGCAGGAGCTGCGTTCGATGGACGGCGATTTCGGCATCCTGCCCTGGCCCAAGTACACCGAGGATCAGGATAACTATTATTCGCACGCATCCGACGTCTTCACGCTGTTTGCCATCCCCGGGCAGACGGATGATCCCGAGTTCTGCGGCACCGTCACCGATGCGCTCAGTGCCGAGAGCAAGTATTCGGTCATTCCCGCCTTCTATGACGTCGTGCTCAAGGGACGTACCGCCAAGGATGAGCAGTCCTCGGCGATGCTGGATATCATCCGCGACCATCTGCACTTTGATTTCGTCTTCGCTCACCTGACCGCGATGAACTTTATGTGGACGCGCTTCGGTAACATCATCTTCAAGCCCGAAGCCACCAGCTTCCTTCCCTACTATGAGATGGAGGCCGCCTCCTATCAGGAGTCGTTGGACGATATTATGGATGCCTATTGGAAAAACCGCTGAATCAAAGCCGCAAGCTCTGCACCTCGGTGTGGAGCTTGCTTTTTTATGGAATTGACAGCCGCCGTGTTCTGTGCTATAATAAATCATCACATTCTAACGGAGGGAATCGCAATGCAACTCAACACACTTCCCGTTGGTCTTGGCGGCGGCTCGCTGCTTCAGTACGCCACGCGAGGCCCGCATCAGGGTATGGGCTATCTGCTAAAGACGCCCGAGGACAAGCTCGTTATGATCGATGGCGGACGCGATGATTTTGGTGACGGCGACTACACCCGCCAGCTCATCCGCGAGCACGGGAACCGCGTGGATCTTTGGATCATGACTCACGCCCACAACGATCATTTCGGCGCGCTCTCGCGCATATTGCAGGACACCGAGGCGCTCGACTTCGAGATCGCCGATCTGCGCTTCACCTTTCCGCCGCTCGAGTGGATCGGGTCGGTCGAAAATGGCGGCTCGTTGCCGCTTGTGCAAGAGTTTTACCGTCAGCTCGGCCGCCACGGCATCCGCTCCACCCGCCTCTATGCAGGCGAGACGATCGAATGCGGCGGCTTGACGTTCGACGTCCTCAGCGACGGTACGGACTACGCGGACTATCACACCATCAATGACACCAGCACCGTCCTGCGCGTGCATTTCCCCTCGCGCGACGTGCTGTTTCTCGGCGACCTCGGTGCCGAGTCCGCCAACGCCCTGCTCTCCCGCGTGCCGGCCGAGGCGCTTCGCTGTGACATCGTCCAGATGGCACACCACGGTCAAGGCGGCGCGGAACGCAATTTCTACGAGGTCGTTCGCCCCAAGATCGCGCTGTACACCGCCCCGATGTGGCTGTGGGAATGCGACATCGGCAAGGGGCGCGGCTCCGGTCCTTGGCAAACGCTCAAAACGCGCGCGTGGCTGGACGAGCTGGGCGTTCAGGTCAGCTGTCCGCACGCCTACGGCGACTATCTGCTGATCTAAGGGGAGCATCGCTATGAAGAGACTCCAACGCATCACTGCTTGGGTCACACTCGCACTGCTCGCGGCCTCGGCGGTATGGCTCACCGTCTGTGCCATCGTGTCAAAGGACGATCTTGCCCACGTCGCCGTCCTTTGTGGGGCGCTGTCGTTCTCTGCCCTTGCCGTCCTCATCAGCGTCTGCGCCGTCGATGCCGTGCGCTATCACTTCGAGCAGGACGGCATCCGCAAGACGTGGGCGGGCTTGACGGTCAAGCGCATCCCCTATGGGCGCATCGGCTGCATCGCCGTCTCGGGCGCGATCCATCACCCCGGCTATACCCCCATCCTTGACAAGGAGAAAAGGCCGTGTGCGGCGTTGGTGCTATATAAGGATGACATCTACCACGCCTTTACCTCGAAGCAGCGTCACATCTTTTACGCAGGTCAGCGCGGCGTGCTGTATCAAGAGCGCTTGGACGTGGCTGTGCTCGAGACGCTGTTGACCCGCGCAAATGCACCCGTCTATATCACCGAGCCCATGCTCACGGTGCACAGGCAGAGCCTTGACGGACTTGTCAGCCGCTTTGCCGACCGCATATCCGTCGCTTACTATGACGTTCGCCGTGAGCACGAGCGCAAGCTCCCCTATGAGGAATACATCTTATACAAAAAGGAGACAGATCGATGAAGCACATCCTCATCATCGTCGATATGCAAAAGGATTTCGTCGACGGCGCGCTTGGCACGCCCGAGGCGCGAGCCATCGTCGGGCGCGTGTGTGATCGCATCCGCACGCACGACGGCGCGCTCATCGTCACCTATGACACCCATCCCACCCATTATATGCAGACCAACGAGGGCTCGCATCTGCCCGTTCCCCATTGCATCAAGGGGACGGACGGCTGGCAGCTGGATGCGCAGGTAGCCGCAGCGCTCGACGGGCGCGACTACACCGCAATCGAGAAGCCGACCTTTGGCTCGGTCGCGCTCCCTGCGCTCGTGCGCGAGCTGGCAGGAGACGAGGCGTTCGATGTCGAGCTGATCGGTCTTTGCACCGACATCTGCGTCATCTCCAACGCCCTGCTGCTCAAGGCGCACTTCCCCGAGACGGAGATCTATGTGGACGCCTCAGCGTGTGCCGGCGTCAGCCCCGAGACGCACGCGGCGGCGCTCACGACGATGGGCTGCTGTCAGATCCAGATCAAAAACGCATAAAAAAACGAGCATACCGTCCGTTCGGTATGCTCATTTTTTTGGATCAGGCCTTGTTCTTTTCGTTGAACTCGCGCACCGCCGCGCACATCGCGTGGACGTTATCGACCGACGTCTCATAGAACATATAGTCGCTGGCGGCAAGAATGTGCTTGCGTCCCATACGCTTGGCCGTCTCAAGGATATGCAGGCTCAGCTCGCGGATCTGCTCGGGCGTTTCGTTCATCAGACGGTCAAGACCGATGTTGCCGCGCGTGCAGATGCGCTCGTCCAGCTTGGAGAAGGCGTCCTCGATGCTCTTGACGTTGCCGACGGGAGCCTCGGACAGCGTCTCGAACAGGTCGATGCCCATTTGGTTGTAGTAACCCATCGTCAGCATAGGCTCGATGGGCGAGCAGATGTGGGTATAGACCAGCATACCCGCCTTGTGTACCATATCGGTCACCTGCTTGGAATAAGGAACGAGAAATTCCTCATAATAACGGGGAGAGACCATTTCCGCACCCGGTCCGCCGAGGAAGACGAAGTCCGCGCCGCCTGCCGCAACGGCAGAGATCAGCTTCTCGTCAAGGCGCAAAATCTTGTCCATCAGACGGTAGAAGGTGTCGGGGCAGTCCAGCGCCAAAAGGGCGGTGTCCATCGTGCTCGGGAAGCAGAGCAGCTCATACGGCTGCATCGCCCACTGGATATCCAGCGCCTCGCTCTCACCGACGGCGGCGCGAATGCCGCGAATCTGATCGGTGACGGAGGAAAAATCGTCCAGCTCGAGCAAGCTGTCCAGATAATATTCCAGAATGGGCAGCTCATCCTCATCGCTGAGGGGATATTTGGTCGGACACATTCCCTTCAGCTCGTCCTCGATGGTCGTCTGCGTCAGCGTGCCGAGCGGCGTGATGAAGGAGCTTTTGTAGATGTGGCGACCGTTCGCGCCGATCTCCAAGGGTGCGCCCTCGCGGCGAATGTCGCGCGTCAGCGGCACGAGATCGGGCAAGCCGAAATTGTACAGCGGCACCATATCGAACATCTCGCAGGCGCGCCGCGTGTCCTCGGCCGTGGTCGAGCTGAACCACGTCTTGCCTACCATCTTCGTATCAAAGCCCGCGCCCGCACCGATCTGAGGCGAGCAGAGAAATTCATCTCCGCCGTGCTTGATATAATTGATCAATTTTTCTCTGTTGGTCATTGTCCGTAACCTCCTGAGGTGCAGTTTTCCCTATTATATCCTATACATAGATGCTTGTCAATAGGAATTTGCTTTTTTCAAGTTGCCCAAAGCGACCGTCGCTTGCAATGCCCGCATTGTCAAAAAGTGAAAAAAAGCAAAAAGTCTCGCCTTTTTTTGACATCCTCTTGACTTTTTGCGCCATATGCAGTATAATATGGTACGGACTGGTCAACAGCCCGTGGGCTGTGCGGCCGTGTCCGTACCGCCTTTGATATTTCATTTTTATAAACAGCAACGGCGGCGAGCGGAGTCCATTTCCACGTCGTCTTTTTTATATGAAATCTTATATTTGAAAGGAATCACTATGGACATTTTCGACATTCTATCGCTCTTGTGCGGCCTTGCACTGTTCCTTTACGGTATGGACGTCATGGGCAACGGCCTCAAAAAGAGCGCCGGCAGACGGCTCAAGACCATTCTCGGCAATCTGACCTCGAGTCGCTTCAAGGGCTTTTTGCTGGGACTTGGCGTGACCGCCATCATCCAAAGCTCCAGTGCGACCTCCGTTCTCGTCGTCGGCTTCGTCAATGCGGGCACGATGACGCTCGCACAGGCGATCAGCGTGTGCATCGGCGGTAACCTGGGTACGGCCGTGACCGCCTGGTTGACGGCACTCAACGGCATCGAGGGCGGCGCTGACGCCACGGCTTGGCTCAACTATCTCAAGCCCGATGCGTGGATGCCCATTCTCGCCCTCATCGGCATTGTTCTTTTGATGTTTGCAAAAAAGGACAAGCACAAGGATGTCGCCTCCATTCTGCTCGGCTTTGCCGTGCTGATGGTCGGTATGTCGCTGATGTCGGATGCGGTCGGCGGACTCAAGAGCGATCCCAACTTTGCGCAGATCTTTATGATGTTCGAGAATCCTCTTCTCGGCGTGCTCGTTGGTCTGGTGTTCACCGTGGCCGTGCAGTCGTCGAGTGCGGCGATCGGTGTCCTTCAGGCACTGACCGTGACAGGTGCGATCACCTTCGGTACCGCCATCCCGATCCTGCTGGGTACCTCGATCGGTACCTGCGTCACCTCCATCCTCTCCTCTATCGGCGCAAACAAGAACGGAAAGCGCACCGCGGTTGCTTATCTGTATTCCAACGTCTTCAGCGTCGTTTTCTGGCTCGCCTTCGCTTATCTGGCCGGCTGGATCCTGAAGTTCGCGGGCGTTTACGATATTTTCACCGTTGCACACAGCACCACGATCGATATGTTCGGTATCGCGATCGTCAACACCATCTACAAGCTGCTCGCCGTTGCGCTGACGCTTCCCTTCACCAGCCTGCTTGAAAAGCTGGCAAATGCCACCGTCAAGGGCGACGACAAGAAGGGCGATGAGTACACCATGATGCTGGATGACCGTCTGCTCGACACCCCCTCGGTCGCCATCGAGAACGCCAAGAAGGTGGCAGAGCGTATGGCTGCCCTTTCCATCTCCTCGTTGCGCACGGGTATTGCCCTGTTCGACAACTACGACGCCAAGCTCGCGCAGGAGATTCGCGATATCGAGGACAAGGTCGACGTCTATGAGGACGTGCTCGGCTCGTATATGGTCAAGCTCTCCTCCAAGAGCATGTCCGAGAAGGACAGCAGTGACGTGACCAAGATCCTGCACATCATCGGCGACTTCGAGCGCATCTCCGACCACGCCGTCAATCTGGTCGAGTCGGTCGAGGAGATCCGCGACAAGAACATCACCTTCTCCGCCTTTGCCATCTCCGAGCTGAGCGTAATGCGTAAGGCGGTCGACGAGATCCTCGTCATCACCGAGAAGGCGTTCGTCGAGACCGACTTCCATCTGGCCGCCACCGTTGAGCCGCTCGAGGAGCTGATCGACGATATCCGTGACCAGATCAAGCTGCGCCACACCATCAGATTGCAAAAGAGCCTCTGCTCGATCGAGCTGGGCTTCATCCTGTCGGACATTCTGACCAACCTTGAGCGCGTCTCCGACCACTGCTCCAACGTGGCGGGCTGCGTGCTTGATATGGCACAGAACGATATGCACCTGCACGAGTCCATCCGCGCCATCCGCGCCGATGAAGAGCACTTCAGACAGAGATACGACAGCTACAAGCAGGAGTACGAGTTGCCTGCGATGTCGGAATAAAAAAAATCGGCACTCACACCACCGTGTGAGTGCTTTTTTTAGTGTCGAACAAACAGCAGATGCAACAGCCGATAGACCGTTGCGACGGAAAGCTGGACCAGCGCGAAGAGCAGAATCAGCCCAAACAGTGACACGATGAGGAGCGCCGCCTTTTGCAGACCGACCGCATAAAGGTCGACCGTCCTGCCGCCGATGACGGTAATGATCAGCGAGACGAGCGCCGCCAGCGCGGCAAACATGGGAAGTCCGCGCAAGATGCCGTGCATATCCGCGCCGCTGAGTCGGACGTGAAGTGCCATCGAAAACATACCGATCACGCAAAGGATGCGCACCCAGACGGGACGGGTCTGCTCGGTCACA
>JAGBTR010000135.1 GCA_017631215.1 Clostridia bacterium
GGCAGAGCCGATGCGGCAGGCGGGGAGAATAGCGTTGCGAACGCGGATACCGTGATAGCCGACGGCGTGCTGGACGGCGTGACCTGCCTCGTGGGCGGCGATGCCGACAGCGGCGACGGTCGCCACGCTGTGCGTGCCCTGCGAGAGACGGATGACACGCGCTTGCGGGTCGTAGTGGTCGGTCATCTCGCCGCCGATCTGCTCGATCTTGACGTCGTAAAGACCGTTGGCATCGAGAATGCGGCGCGCGGCGTCTGCGCCCGTCAGACCGTGGGCGTTGCGGACGCGACTGTATTTTGTATAGGCGGATTGGACAGAGATCTGCGCCCAAAAGGTGAAGATGAGGGCGGGGATGAGGATGAGGATGGTCCAATCGCCCCAGAAGTAGCCGAAGAACATAAGCAAAAACCTCCTTTTTCATAGGATGGGCGACGGGGGGAGATGATATGAGAGGGATATTTTGTTTGGGGAGGTGTTCTATTTACGCTCGCACTGTCTGCGGCGCGCGGGGAGAGGGGGATGGCGTTATGCCTTACAACTTCTTCCCTTTACGCTCACACTGCGCCCTTCGGGCGCGCGCTCGCGGCTGGTGCGTCTTCATTCTTTGCCTTGTGGCAAAGAACGAAGCAAGAAAACACACCAAAGGGCAAGCCCTTTGGAAACCCGCGCGGCGTTGCCGCGCTCCGTTCGCGCCTTCGGTGGGAAACTTCGTTTCCCAAGGCGGCGCTCAAAGGTTTTGTTCGGCAAAATTTCGCGTTCACGGCTTAAAGAAAGCCGCGAACACTTTGGGGGGTACTGTTGCCGTTTTGATGGCGGAAAGCGTTTGTTTTTGCCGCTTGACAACTTCGAAACTAACCCTTGGGGTAGGGGGGGACGGAGCAATATTCGCGAAGCGAATTTGCACCGAGCGAAGCGAGGAGAGCCCCAAGGAAGCGCTGAAGTTGTTGGGCTAAAGGAAGATAGCTAACGCGCCAATCTAATTATTTTTTAAAAGTTTTTGGGGGTGCAGGGGGGCTTTTTTCAAAAAGCCCCCTTGCGCGTTTCCTTGCGCGTTCCCTTGCATCGTCTCCCGTTCTTATTGCAACACATCCCCAACCGCGATCTTTCTGCCGCGGATGAAGTCGGCGGCGGGCATACGACCCTTGCCTTCGGGGAGGACACGGGTGAGGGCGAGGGTGGTGGCGTTGCCGCAAGCGACGACGATCTCACCGCCGTCGAGCGAGAGGACGGTACCGACCGCGACGCCGTCGGGGCAGGGGAGGTCGGACACACGCGCGGCGAGAATCTTGAGCAGCTTGCCGTCGGGCGTGTGGGTAAAGGCGAGCGGAATGGGTGACAGACCGCGAATGCGATCGTGCAGCGCGCGTGCGCAGTGCGAGAAGTTGAGCAGACAATCCGCCTTGTCGATCTTGGCGGCGTAGGTCGCGAGCGCATCGTCCTGCTTTTCGGGGACGAGAGCGCCCGCGCGAAGCGCGTCGATCGTGCGAAGAAGCGTGTCCGCGCCGACCGCGCCGAGGCGGTCGTGAATGTCCTCGAAATTATCGTTTTGCTCAATGGCGACCTCGCTCTTGAGTAGCATATCGCCCGTGTCGAGTCCCTCGGCCATATACATCGTCGTGATGCCCGTCACCGCACAGCCGTCGATGATGGCGCGCTGCATGGGCGCGGCACCGCGATAGGCGGGCAGGAGCGAGCCGTGGACGTTGATGCAGCCGTGCTTGGGGTAGTCCAGTACGTTTTTGGGCAGGATCTTACCGTACGCCACGACCACGATCAGCTCGGGATCAAGCTCGGCGAGCAGAGCGGCAAAGTCGTCGCCGCGCAGCGTGGTCGGCTGGTAGACGGGCAAGCCGTGCTCCTGTGCGTATACCTTGACGGGGGGCGGCGCGAGGTCGTAGCCGCGTCCTCGGGGCTTGTCGGGCTGGGTGACGACGCCAATGACCGTCGTATCCTCGCCCGCCTCAACGAGCGCCTTGAGAGAGAAAACGGCAAAGTCGGGCGTGCCCATAAACAGAATTCTCATTCGACCTCCTCCATATACTCGGCGAAGTCGACGAACAGCTTGCCGTCCAGATGGTCGATCTCGTGGCAGAAGGCGCGTGCGAGCAGCTCGGAGCCGCTCATCTCAAATTCCTTGCCGTGGCGGTCGGTGGCGCGCACCGTGACGTGCATCGGTCGCTTGACCATACCGTACTGATTGGGCAGCGACAGACAGCCCTCCGAGCCCTCCTGCTCGCCTGCGCGGGCGATGATCTTGGGGTTGATGAGCTCGATGAGCTGACCCTGCTCGACCTCGACGATGGCGATGCGGCGAAGCACGCCCACCTGCGGGGCGGCAAGTCCTACGCCGTCAGCGGCGTGCATTGTCTCGGCCATATCGTCGAGCAGCGTGAGAATGGAGGGGGTAATGGTTTCGACGGGACGGCAGACGCGACGCAGCGTGTCGTCGCCGTATTGAACGATTTTTCTTTTAGCCATAACGGATGATCCTTTCTTTGGTTGCGGGTGTCGCTTATAGCGTGGAGGGGTTGAGATCGATCGACAGCGAGGTCGAGCCGCGCGAACGGTCGAAGGTCGAGAGCAGTGTGGCAAACAGCGCACGCGACCGCTTGTTCAGGCGGCACTTGACCACCATACGCATACGGTAGCGGTTGTCGACGCGGTAAACGGGAGCCTCAAACGGCCCGAAGACGACCGTCTGCACGTCCGAAAACGTTTCCTTGAGCAGCTCGGAGAGCTCCTCGGCAAGTCTTGTCGCCGCCAGCATCAGCTCCTTTTCGTCCTTGCAGGACAGCGTCAAGAGAGCGATGTCGCAAAACGGCGGAAAGACCAGCATACGCCGCAAGCGGATCTCGCGGGCGTAGAAGGTTTCGTAGTCCTGCGCGCAGGCAAGACGAATGACGTCGGACTCGGGGTTGGCGGTCTGAATGATGGCACGCCCCGGCGTCGAGGCGCGACCCGCCCGCCCGATGACCTGCGTCAGCTGGGCAAAGGTGCGCTCGCCCGCGCGGTAGTCGTCCACGTAGAGCGAGGCGTCGGCGTTGAGCACACCGACCAGCGTCACGTCGGGGAAATCGTGCCCCTTGGTCACCATCTGGGTGCCGAGCAGGATGTCCGCCTCGTGTGCGCGGAACTGACCGAGCATACGGTCATAGGAGAATTTGGAGGTGGTCGTGTCGGTGTCCATACGAAGCACACGCGCACTCGGCATCAGCTCGCAAAGCTCCTGCTCGACGCGCCGGGTGCCGTAGCCGCCGCGGTTCAGGTGGGGCGAGGCGCACTCGGGACAGACCGACGGAAGTGGCTTGCGACTG
Source organism: Clostridia bacterium (assembly GCA_017631215.1). Lineage (GTDB taxonomy): Bacteria > Bacillota > Clostridia > Oscillospirales > CAG-272 > SIG644. The sequence continues at coordinate 3,315 of JAGBTR010000135.1, forward strand.
CCGCAGAAATGGCAGACCAGCTCGCCGCGCGACCAATCGCCGCGCCGTGTGTGGTAGGTCATCGCCACCGAGCAACGGTCGCATTTGATGGCACCTCCGCACGTGCGGCAGGAAACGAAGCGGTGGTAGCCGCGTCGGTTGAGAAACAAAATGGATTGCTTGCTCGCCTTGAGATTTTGCACCAGCTCGCCGCAAAGGAGCGAGCCCAAGGGAGACTCGTTGCCGCCCGCCGCCTCACCGCGCGTGTCGGCGATGACGACCTCGGGAAGCACCGCCTTGCCGTAGCGGGCGGTCAGCTTGATGAGCGTATAGCTGCCCTCGACCGCCTTGTGATAGCTCTCGAGCGAGGGCGTGGCGGAGGCAAGCAGCATCAGCGCGCCGCTCTTGGCACAGCGATAGCGTGCGACGTCGTGGGCGCGGTATTTGGGACTCATATCGGACTTGTAGGTATGCTCCTGCTCCTCGTCGATCAGGATCGCGCCGAGATTTTGAACGGGCGCGAAGACGGCAGAGCGCGTGCCGATGACAACGGTCGACCGACCCGTGCGGATGCGCTCGTAAGCGTCGTACCGCTCGCCTGCCGACAGCCCCGAATGGATGACCGACACGCACGCGCCGAAGCGCGAGCAAAAGATGGCGATGGTCTGGGGGGTCAGCGCGATCTCGGGCAGCAGCACGATCGCACCCTTGCCGTGCGCGAGCAGATGCTCGATCAGACGGAGCATCACCGCCGTCTTGCCGCTTCCCGTGACGCCGTGCAGGAGCGCCGCGTGGGGCTCACCGCTGTCGACAAAGCCGCGCAGCGTCTCAAAGGCCGCCGCCTGCTGCTCGTTGAGCGTGATGGGGGGCGGGGGAGGGGCATCCTCGGGCGGCTGATAGGGGTTGCGGTCGCACACCAGCCGATGCTCGACCAGCACGCCGCTTTTGGTCAGACCAGTCAGCACGCTCTGGGTGCAATCGGCCAGCTCGCACAGCTGCTTGTCGCTGATGGGATCCTCGCTCTCAAGCAGAGTGCGGACGATGATCCTTTGCTTGTCCGAGCGGATGCGGGCACCGCCGACCTCCTCACCCGAGAGCAACGCCTCGGCCCGAGGGGGCGTGACGTTCAAACGGCGGCAAACGGTGTAGCTGGTCGCATCCACGTCGCGGTAGACGGCATCGCGCACGATGGCACGTCGACGGCGCAGACGGACGAGCTGGTCGTCCACCGTTGTGCCGAAGCGACCCCGCAGCTTTTGGGTCGACACCTCACCCGCCGTGCGGATGTAGTGAAGCAGGGCGCTGTCCTCGGGATGAGCGGCCTCGGGGTAGGTGTCGGGGGCGCTCGGGTGAATGCGATAGACCTCGGTCATGCGTGTCAGCACGAAGGTGGGAACGATGGCGCGCACCGCGTCACCGATCGTGCACAGCGTCTGCTCCTTCATAAAGAGGGCCAGCCCCAGCATCTCCTCGGAGAGCGAGATGCGGTCGGTCGAGACGGCGATGATGGGCTTGAGCGAGTCGTATTGGCTCGTCTTTCTCACCTCGACGGTCAGCGCCAGATGCCGACGGTTGGATTTTCCGAAGGGAACGGTAACAAAAGAACCGCGATGTACCTCGTCACACAGCGAGCGAGGGACGGAATAATCGTAGATGCGGTCAATGGCAAAGGGTGCATCCAACAGATACACGCCGACAAACATTTCCGTCATACTGCGACCTCCCTCTCATGCGGTGAACGGGACACGCGGTTCCCATAGATTCCCCGAAGCGGGGTGATGTGACATTGCTTACTCCGCAACGACGCTCTGCTCCTCCTCATCGTCGGAGGCGTGAGCCAGGACGAAATCACCCGAGCGGATGTGGTTGATGGCGACCTTGACCGCCTTTTCGTCTCTGTATTCCTTGTCGATCATATTGCTGATCGACTTCTCGCCGTCCTTGGCGCCCGAGGCGACGGCCTTCTCGGCGGTCTCTCTCTGGCGGACGTATTCATCGGTGATCATGCGGGCGCACTTGGCGGTCGCGATCACGAGCTCGTAGCGGTTGAAATCACCGCTGGTCAACTGGTGGATGGTGGGGTAAAGCATAAGTCGTGCCTCTCTTTCTCTGTCGTTGCGTATGTAGAAGGGTGTACAGTGTTGGTGTCAGTTGTCTTGGGCAAAATAGTCGGTGACGGCGTCGGGATGGCGCGCGGTGGCGCATTTCTCGGCGCGGATGATGGACAGAATGTCCTCAGCGCAGGCGATCTGACCGCCGTCGTGGTTGTAGACGACGTAATCGTATTCGGGCATCAAGACCACCTCGTTGCGCGCCTGGTCAAGACGGGCGAGGATCTTGTCCTCGGTCTCGGTGCCGCGACCGCGAAGTCTTGCCTCCTGCACCGCATAGCTGGGCGGCAGCAGCATGATCAGAACGGCGGCGGGGAATTTCTTTTTGATCTGCATCGCGCCGTCGACCTCGATCTCCAGAATGAGATTCTTGCCGCTCTCCAGCACTGCCTCGGCCTCGCGGCGGGGCGAGCCGTAGTAGTTGCCGCAGTATTCGGTGTATTCCAGCATACCGTCCTCGCCGAGTCGCTCGCGGAAGGCGTCGACCGAAACGAAGCGATAGGAGACGCCGTCGACCTCGCCAGGGCGGGGTGCGCGGGTCGTCCAGGAAACCGAGTAGACGAAGTCACCCGTTTCCATCAGCTCCTTGATGACGGTGCCCTTACCCGAGCCCGCGGGGCCCGAGATCACGATCATAAGTCCGTTGTTCATTCTGCTTCCTCCTCCTCGGCGACGGTGTCGTCAATGCCGCTCTCGCCGGCCTCAAGGCGTCCTGCGATGGTCTCGGCCTGAATGGCAGAGAGAATGACGTGATCCGAGTCGGTGATGATGACCGACCGCGCGCGCCGTCCGCAGGTCACGTCGATGGCGCGACCGTCATCCTTGGCGCTCTGAATGAGACGCTTGATGGGGGCGGGGTCGGGACTGGTCAGCGTGACCACGCGGTCAACCGCGACCATATTTCCAAAGCCGATGTTGATAAATTTCATAGTCCACCTCTTATTCCAGATTCTGGATCTGCTCGCGGATCTTTTCCAGCTCGTTTTTGGCGTCGACCACGCGGTGTGCGATCTCGGCGTCGGCGCACTTGGAGCCGATGGTGTTGATCTCGCGGTTCATCTCCTGCACGAGAAAATCGAGCTTGCGTCCGACGGCGTCGCTTGCGTTCATCAGCTCCTCAAAGAGCGAGAAGTGCGAGCCGAGGCGCACCAGCTCCTCGTCGACGGCGATCTTGTCGGCGTGCAGGGCACACTCGGTCAGAATGCGGTTTTCGTCGGCCGTGATGCGGTTGTCGGCGAGAATGGTGCGAAGTCGCTCCTCCAGCTTTTTGCGATAGCCGCCCACGTCCTCTGCGGAAAGTCTGTCGACGTCGCTGATGAGCGTGCGGATGGTCTGCAGCTTGCCGAGCAGGTCGGCGCGCAATCTTGCGCCCTCGCGCTCACGGGCGGCGAGGAAGGCGTCGGTTGCCTCGGCCAACGCGGGAAGGAGGGTCTCCTTCCAGATCTGCTCGGGGTCGACGTCGGTCTGCTCCTTGGCAAAAATGGCGGGATTGGCGGCGACGCGACTGACCGTAATGTCGTCGGTCAGACCGTAGGTGTCGCGCAGATAATACAGCGTTTGCAGATAGGCGCGCACAGCCTCGTCGTTGACGGCTGCGGTGGGGTCGGCGGCGGCTCTGTTTTCGAGCGTGACCGTCACGTCCACCTTACCGCGCGCGATGCCGCGGCTCTGCAGGTAGGGGCGGATGTACTCCTCGACGCCCGCCCAAGCGCGGGGCAGACGGGGCGAGACGTCCAGATAGCGGTTGTTGACCGACCGCATCTCAACGGTGACCGTATGTTGATCGTTCGCGCACGCGGCGCGTCCGAAGGCTGTCATAGAACGGATCATAGCGAGATTTTCTCCTTTTGATCGTTTTGCGCATTGCCCCGTAGGGGCAACACATAATTATTTTACCCCATTTTGAGCAAAATGTCAACGGTTCTGCGGTATTTTTTCCGTTTTCACACGTCAAATATGCACACGGGAAGACCGTGTTTTACGGACAAAACGCACAAAATGCAAAAAAATTAAAAAAATTCAAAGAAAATGCGCCAAGGCTATTGAAAAAATTTGAAATATGCGGTATAATAGAATGAAAATACTATAAACTCAGAAAAACTCTCGGAGGTATAACAAAAATGGTAGTAGCAGGTGATTTTAAGAACGGCGTTACGTTCGATATGGGTGACGGTGTCGTTTGGCAGGTCGTGGAATTCCAGCACGTCAAGCCCGGCAAGGGTGCCGCATTCGTTCGTACCAAGCTGAAGAACGTGATGACGGGTGGTATCGTTGAGCGTACCTTCTCCCCTACGGATAAGTTCGAGAACGCTTATATCGAGCGCCGCGAGATGCAGTACTCCTACGACGATGGCGATCTGTATCACTTTATGGACACCGAGACCTGGGAGGAGACGCTGGTCGCTCACGATAAGGTCGACGACAACTTCAAGTTTGTCAAGGAGGAGATGATGGTTAAGATCATTTCCTACCAGGGCAACATCTTTGGCGTTGAGCCCCCCACATTCGTTGAGCTGGCTGTTGCAAAGACCGACCCCGGCTTCGCAGGCAACACGGCAACCAACACGCTCAAGCCCGCAACGCTTGAGACGGGCGCTGAGATCAAGGTTCCGCTCTTCATCAACGAGGGCGACGTGCTGAAGATCGATACGCGTACGGGCGAGTATCTGTCCCGCGCATAAGCGGTTTGCCTAATCGGCAGCGTGATACGGCGTTGCTCCTCGAAAGCGGCTCGACGTAGGTAACTACGCCTTCGCCTTGCTTTCTGCGGTGCGCCTTGTCTCACTTGCCGCTTGAACAAACGGCCCAATCGGCGGCGCGTCGTGCGCTGCACAAAAAACGAAACAACACAGGAGGGAGAAGGAATACCGCCGCGCGGTGCGCCGTTCTCCCTTTTTGTCAAATTTGAAAGGAGAAACAACAATGGAACTGAAGGAAAAGGCTGCTTACCTCAAGGGTCTGGCTGACGGTCTTGAGTACGACAACACCACCAAGGAGGGCAAGCTGATTGCCGCCCTGATCGAGCTGACCGAGGCACTGTGCGCCAAGGTTGAGGACCTGGACGAGGATATGGACGAGGTCGTGGACGAGCTCGAGGAGCTGCGCGAGTATATTGAGGAGATCGATGACGATCTGGGTGACGTCGAGGACTTCCTGGA
>JAGBTR010000136.1 GCA_017631215.1 Clostridia bacterium
CAAGGCCAAGCACGGCGACCGTCGCTACGTGTGCGAGTTTCATCGCGTCGAGCAGTTCCTTGCCGCGCTGATGGTCGTCAACACCGACGTGCGCGTCATCGAGCCCGAATGGCTGCGTGACCGCCTCGTAGAAAACGCCCTCCGTGTACTTAAAAATCACAATATCGCCGAGTCAAAAAAATAATTTCAACTTTTTTCAAAAAAGGTATTGACAAAAGTCAAACAGTAGTGTATAATATACCCCGTTATCCGAAGACAGCAGGTTTCCGTAAAGGCTTATGCTCTCCTGCCGAGGACAGACGTAAACAATAACGCGGTCGTACGCCGCTTTATATCTACGGTCTTTCTTCGCGCAGACGCATGGCTCTGACGGAGAAAGATTTTTTTGTTGTCTTTGAGAAGATAACGGTTTACAGTTTACTAATTGGGAGGTGAAATCGAATGCCCAGCAACAAGATCCTCGAAGAGAAGAAAGCAAAGGTCGCTGAACTGGCCGAAGCCATTAAGAACTCCGCTTCCTGCGTTCTGGTCAACTACCAGGGTATCACCGTGGAGGATGACACCAAGATGCGTAAGGAGCTGCGTGAGGCAGGCGTCCAGTACGTGGTCGTGAAGAACACGATGACGGGCAGAGCCTTTGAGATGAACGGCACGAGTGACATGAACCCCTACCTCAACGGTATGACGGCTCTGGCTATCGGCACGACCGACGCCATCGCTCCTGCTAAGGTTCTGAAGAAGTACGCCGATAAGCTCGAGAGCTTCAACATCCTTGCCGGTTACCTTGACGGTGCCGTCATCGATCAGAACGCTGTCATTGCTCTGGCGGACATCCCCTCCAAGGAAACGCTCATCGCGAAGTTCCTTGGCAGCATCCGCTCTCCTCTGTACGGTCTGGCTTACGCTCTGCAGGCAGTTGTCGACAAAGACGGCTCTGCAGCTGACGAGGCCGCACCCGCCGCAGAAGAGGCACCCGCAGAGGCTTAATTTACTCTGCACACAAATTTAGCGTACCCAAAAAATTTATCAAATGATAATCATTATTCGGGAGGTTTACGAAAATGGAAAAGATCAATAACATTCTTGAAGAGATCAAGTCTCTCACTATTCTTGAGCTGAATGAGCTCGTTAAGGCCGTTGAGGCTGAGTTCGGTGTATCCGCTGCTGCTCCTGTTGGCGTTGCTGTTGCCGCTCCTGGCGCTGCTGCTCCCGCTGCAGAGGAGAAGACTGAGTTTGACGTTGTCCTGGCTGATGCCGGTGCTAACAAGCTCGCAGTCGTTAAGGCTGTTAAGGAGCTGACCGGTCTGGGTCTGAAGGAGGCTAAGGCTCTGGTTGACACCGCTCCCAACACTGTGAAGGAGGGCGCATCCAAGGAGGAGGCCGATTCCATCAAGGCTGCTCTGACCGAGGCAGGCGCTACCGTCGAAATCAAGTAATCATCCCGCATCCGCGCGGATGCTACTTTACCGGCGTGTCTTTAAGGTAACACGAAAAAGCCGTACACCAAATGGTGTGCGGCTTTTTTGCTGCTTGATTCAATTTTAGCCGTCGTCCCGTGCCCTTCTCACTCGCCCGCCACGCTGACGCCTCGGACGAGAACGTCGGCAGAGGCAAAGGCAGTAATGGGATATCCGAACGCGACCTTATCGGACACCGCCTCAATACCGCGGAGCAGCTCGAGGAAATTGCCGGCAACGGTAAACGTCTTGACAGGCTCGGCAATCTTGCCCTCGCGCACGCGAAAGCCTGCCGCCTCGAGCGAAAAGTCGCCCGTGACCGCATCAGCGCCCGCGTGAATGCCCTTGAGCTCGGTGATATACAGCCCCTCTCCCACCGCCGCCAGCATATCGCCAAGCGACGTCGTGCCGGCCTCCAGGCAGAAGCAGTAGGGTGCAATGCTCACGGGCGAGGTATAGGAGCCACGCTGACCGTTGCCCGTCGAGACAACGCCGTCCTTTTTGGCGGTTTTCAGATCGTACAGATAGGTCTTGAGCACGCCGTCTTCAATCACGCTCTTGCGATAGGTTGCCACACCCTCGCCGTCAAACGAGGTCTGTATAGGACACTCCGCACGGCGCGGATCATCCGTGATGGTCACGCACGAGGCGGCGATCGCCTCACCCACGCGTCCCTTGAGCAACGACATTCCGTGCTGCACCATTTCCGCAGAAAACATCGACCAGAAGGCCGACAGCATCGAGCGCATCTGACGACCGCTGATGACGCAGTCCGTCGCGCCCGAGGGCACACGCGAGGCTTTCAGCTTGGCGCGAGCACCGTCAACGGCACACGTCGCGAGTGCGCGGAGAGCATCCGCATCGCCGCCCTTCGCGACCTCAAACGCGCTGACCGATTCGTCGTCCTGCTTGACGACCGCATCGATATACACACCGCTCGAGCCCACGCGATTGTGAAGCTCCAGCCCGTGCGAATTGCACAGCAGCGTCTCACACTCAAAGGCCAACGCCCCCGCCTGCGTGCCGTCGCTGACCGACGGATGCGCCTCATAGGCAGATTGCTCCAGAAGCAGTGCGCACGCCTTGAGCGTTGCCGCGTCGGGGATGGGCTCCACCGGCGCATTCACCGCCTCGTAATACTCCGAGCCGTGATAGATGAACACCTCGTCCTCGCTTTCGATGCTCTTGGCGTTGTCCATCGCGCGGTCGACCAGCGCCTCCATCTCGGCCTCGGTCAGAAGCTCGGTCGAGGCGTAGCCCATCCTGCCGTCCACAATGCAACGGAAGCTGATGCCGCCGCTCTCGCTCAGCGAAAAGCTACTGATCTCGTGGCGAAGCGTTTCGGTGCTGACCGATCGCTCGCTCATCGCATAGATCTCATATTCCTGCAAGCCCGCGCGCTTGGCCGCCGCGAGCAATGTTTCTTTCATCTGATCAAAATTCATACCGCACCTCCATCAGCTCCGTCCGACGACGGTCATACGAGCCACGCGGATCAGCGGCTGTCCCACGTCGGTCGGCACGCTGCCGCTCGACGAGCCGCACATTCCCTGCCCGCGCTCCAGATTCTGTCCGACCATATCAATGTCCCCAAGGATCTGCGTGCCCGTGCCGATCAGCGATGCACCGCGTACCGCCTCGCAGATCTCGCCGTTGCGTACGATATAGCCCTCGCTGACCGAGAAGTTGAACGCGCCCGTCAAGGGATCGACCGAGCCGCCGCCCATACGCTTGGCGTAAAGACCGTACTCGATCGAGGCGATGATGTCTTCGTTTTTGTCGGGTCCGTTATCAATATAGGTGTTGGTCATACGCGAGGTCGGCTCATAGGCGTACGATTGACGGCGGCTGTTGCCCGTCATCGGCATACCCATACGGCGCGAGCCGAGTCGGTCGATCATATAATTCTTCAAAACGCCGTTCTCGATCAGCACGTTGCGCTGTGTCGGATTGCCCTCGTCGTCAATGTTGACCGAGCCCCACGCGCCGGGGATGGTGCCGTCGTCAATGGCGGTCACCTTCTCATTGGCGATCTTCTGCCCCAGCTTGCCCGCCATCTCGGAATTGCCGATGGCGACCGAGGTCGCTTCAAGCGAATGACCGCACGCCTCGTGGAAGATGACGCCGCCAAAGCCGTTTTCGATGGCGACCGTCATCTGTCCCGCAGGACAGTAATCAGCGCGCAGATTGACCATCGCCTGCGCCGCAGCGGTCTTGCCCACCTCGCGCGGATCGATGAAATCGAACATTTCAAGTCCCATACCGCGACCGGGACCGTAAAAGCCGCTCTGATTCTCATTGCCGTCGCTGGCGATCGCACTGACCGCAATGCGCGTGCGGATGTGGCGGTCGGTCGTCAAAAGCCCTTCGCTGTTGGCGATCTGAATGGTGTGATCCACGCCCACCAGCGTTCCCGTCACCTGCGTGATCGCGTCATCGTATTCGATGGCGGCAAAGCAAGCGGCCTTGAGCAGGTCGGTCTTGACCGATCCCGCGACAGAGGACGAAATGCGGACGGCGGGATGAATATTCGGAAACATACGCTCACCAAGACGAATGGACACCTGCTCGCGCCCCTCGCCAATAGCGGCGGCAACGTCTGCGGCACAGCGAAGCAGACCCTCGCGGCTCAGATCGCTCGTCGAGGCGTAGACGGTGCGCGTACCGAGAAAGGCGCGAATACCCGCGCCTGAAATAACGTTATTGGAAATTTGGTCGATCTTTTTGTCCAGCAGATGCACGCTGTCGTTGAGCGTGCGCTCGGCGTAGACCTCAGCAAAGTCCGCCCCCGTCGACTGCGCGACGGCGAGAACCTGCTCCAAAAGCTTTTTTTCGAGGATCATATCACACCTCCGTTTGGTATCAGTTTACCCCATTTTTGTTCAAACGTTGTAGCAACGGGATGATTTCGTGCAAAGAATTGCACTTGACATCCAGCATCGCCTCAACCGCGGGCGTCGGCGCGACCATATCGGGGATCATCACAGTGAACATACCTGCGCGGTGGATGGCCTCCACGCCCGCAAGCGAGTCCTCCACGCCCATACACTCGGCGGGATCAATACCCATCTCTTGGGCCGCACGCAGATAAATTTCGGGATCGGGCTTGCCGTTTTCCACCATATCGCCCGCCATAATCGCATCAAAGCGGTCGAGCAGACCGGCCTTGGTCAGCATTTCAACGGTGCGCGCGCGTCGGGTTGAGGTCGCAAGACCGATGCGGATACCGTTTGCCTTAAGATAGGAAAACAGCTCGTCAAGCCCCGGCTTTTTGGGCACGCCGCCCATACGCTCGAGAATGGCGTCGAAAAAGGGACGCCTGGTCTCGATAAAATCATCATAGGTCACCGCATCTGCCAGATGCGTCTCGAAATAAAGGCGCGTGCTCTTTGCGTTGACGCCGCGACAGTGGGCAAGCGCGTGGTCGATGCGCTCCTTGGCGATGCCCAGTGCCTCACCCGCCGCATACCAGGCTTGGGAATAAACGCGCTCGGTATCAAACAGCGTGCCGTCCATATCAAAAATGACCGCCTTGATCATACTTAGTCCTCCAGACGCTCGCCCAGAATGTTGCGATATTTCTGATAGAACGACTCAAAATAGCCGCCGTCGAGCGCCTCGCGGATCTTGCGCGTCAGCTCGTTGTAGAAATACAGATTGTGCGTGACCGCCAGCTGCATACCGACCGCCTCCTTCGCCTTGATGAGATGGCGCACGTAGGAGCGGCTGTAATTGCGGCAGGCAGGACAACCGCAGCCCTCGTCAAAGGGTCTGGGATCCTCTGCATACTTCTCATTGCAAAGATTGATCTTGCCGTGCCAGGTGAACAGATTGCCGTGACGCGCGTTGCGCGAGGGCATCACGCAGTCGAAGAAATCAACGCCCATATGCACCGCCTCGAGAATGTTGCAGGGCGTACCGACACCCATCAGATATCTCGGCTTGTCCTTGGGCATATACGGCTCGACCGCGTCGATGATGCGGTACATATCCTCGGTCGCCTCACCCACAGCCAGACCGCCAATGGCATAGCCGTCCAGATCCAGCTCGGCGATCTGCTTCATATGCTCAATACGCAGATCCTCGTAGGTCGAGCCTTGATTGATACCAAACAGCAGCTGATGGCGGTTGATGGTATCGGGCAGGCTGTTGAGTCGCGCCATCTCTGCCTTACAGCGGTGTAGCCAACGGGTCGTGCGCGCGCACGAATCCTTGACGTACTGATACGGTGCAGGGTTTTCAATGCACTCGTCGAACGCCATCGCCACCGTCGAAGCCAGATTGGATTGAATCTGCATACTCTCCTCGGGACCCATAAAGATGCGCTTGCCGTCAATGTGCGAGGCAAATTTTACGCCCTCCTCGGTGATCTTACGCAGCGAGGACAGCGAAAAGACCTGAAATCCGCCGCTGTCGGTCAGCACCGGACCGTCCCAGTTCATAAACTTGCGAATACCGCCCATGCGGTGAATCAGCTTGTCACCCGGACGCAGATGCAGATGGTAGGTGTTGGACAGCTCGACCTGGCAATCCAGCTCGCGCAGCTGCATCGTATTGACGCCACCCTTGATGGCAGCGCACGTGCCAACGTTCATAAACACGGGCGTCTGAATGTCGCCGTGTACCGTGTGCAGCACGCCGCGACGGGCGCGACCGTCGGTCGTCAGCACCTCGAATTTGGAATTGCGACCGTTGTCAAACGGCGCGGGGGGCGTGGACGGCTGCTCCGTCTCACACACAACCGCCTCATCAATTTCGTTGATCTTTTCCATATCTGCCATCGTGATATTTCACCTTTCTTTACTTGTTATTAGCTGCGCTCAAACTGATGATCCAGCTTGGCGTGCGACAGCTCCATCGCCACGGGGCGACCGTGCGGGCACGCCGTGATGTTGGGCAGTGCCATCAGCTGATCGACCAGCCATTTGGTGTGCCCCTCGGCATAGACGCGCCCCGCCTTGATGGCGGCCTTGCACGCGCCCTGATAAAGCGCCTTTTCAAATAGGATGTCACGCGTCAGCGCCGCCGAGCCCGTGCCCGTCTTGATGCGCTCTGCGATCGCACACAGCATATCGCCGACCGCGCCGACCTCGATCCCCGTCGGCAATGCACTGACACTGACCGTGTTGCGAGCCGTCGTGAAAGAAAAGCCGATCGCCTCAAGCTCAGGGCGATACTCTGCGACAAGCGACACCTCGTCGCTCATCATCATCACGTCGATCGGGATCATAAGCAGCTGGGCAGACGGATCGGTCGAGGAAAGTCTCGCCTTGAGCTGCTCAAACAGAATGCGCTCGTGCGCGGCGTGCTTGTCAATAATAAGTAGCTTATCCTCCACCTCGACCAGCAAATAGGCATTGAACACCTCGCCCACAAGGCGATAGGTGGGAACGTGGGGCTCGTCTTGCGTGGATACTTGCGGGACCGACCTCTGCTCTGTCGCCTCCTTGGGCGCAGGCGGGGCGTCCGCATCGCTCGGCATCGGCACGTCGGGCGGTGTCGATGATTCTTGTGAGTCAAGCACCGACGGCACCCGAGGCGCGTCGATCGGCTCCGCTTGGCGGCTGGACGGCGTCTCGGACGGCACGCCCGTCTACTCTTGGCAAGGCGTCTTGGTCGCGGGGGCGTTCTTGTTTTTGCTCTCCGCCTCATCCAAATAGGTGCGAAGGTAATCCTCCGCCGTCATACGAACAAAGGTATCGCCCTTGCCCTTGTCCGCCGTCTTGGCGGCCTCCTTGATCGGTGCAGGCGCATCCACCTTGGGTGTTGTCGGCACGTCCACCGTCAGCTGACGGCGCGCGAGCGACTCCTGCCTCGTCGGTCCGTCGTTGACGGGAACAAACGCATCCGACACGCGGCGCGTCGTCTGGGCGGGCGTGCGTTCGGGACGCTCGACAGCGGTGGAGGACAGCTTCATTTCAGGACGCGTCACGTCCTGTTCAAGTGCTTGCCTGACGGCATAGTAGATGGCCTCAAACACCATCTTTTCGTTGCTGAATTTGACCTCCAGCTTGGCGGGGTGAACGTTGACGTCGACCCGCGCGGGGTTGAGCGTCAGCGTCATCACGCAGGTGGGGTATTTATCGGGCGGCAGATAGGAGCAAAACGCCTGCTCCAGCGCCGCCATCGCCGTCTTGCTCTTGATCCAACGGCCGTTGATGAAAAAGTTCTGATAATTTCGCGTGCCCTTGACGTTGTCCGAGCGACCGATAAAGCCGCCCACC
>JAGBTR010000137.1 GCA_017631215.1 Clostridia bacterium
TAATAATACTATCTATACCCTACATCACACCGTCGAAAGGAATTTAACCGTTATGGATCGTGTTTCCAAGCATAACTATTATCTTGACATCGCCCAGACCGTTGCCGAGCGCTCGACCTGCCTGCGCAAAAAGTACGGTGCCATCATCGTCAAGGACGACGCCATCATCGCGACGGGCTACAACGGCGCGCCGCGCGGTCGCAAAAACTGCAACGACCTCAATTTCTGTATGCGTGAAAAGCTGAACATCCCCCGCGGTGAGCGCTACGAGCTGTGCCGCGCCGTCCACGCCGAGGCCAATGCCATCATCTCGGCACCGCGCGATCAGATGCTGGGCGCAACGCTCTATCAGACCTGCGTCTCGCCGCAGGACGGCTCGATCGTCGGCAACATCTGCTCGTGTATGATGTGCAAGCGACTTGTCATCAACGCGGGCATCACGACCGTCATTTTCCGCGACACCAAGGACGAGTATCACGTCGTCGACGTCCAGGAGTGGATCGATGACGACGATTCGCTTTCGGGTCAATTTGGCTATTGATCCGTGATCTTCCCCAAAGAAAGGAACCCATTATGAAGCATTCCCAACTGTCCGTCACCCTGCTCGCGCTTGTGCTGGTGCTGACGGCTCTGCTCTCCTCGTGCGGCGCGCGTCTTGTCAGCATCGTGCCCGAGGAGAACGATCTCTTCCGCAACGCCAAGACGGGCGCGACCTATCAGGTGCTTCCCGCCTCGTACGAGCCCATCTCGCGCGGCGAGGAATACGGTCGGCTCGATCAAAGCGGTGTCGAATTTGTTTTGCATGAGATGCCCGGTCGCTCCACAGACGAGTGGCTGTGCTCCGTTTACGGCGACGTCTACTGCCGCAGTGACTACGAGTTCGTCCCCTTTGCCGATTGGGAGATCAGCGCGCTGTACGTCTGCACCAACACGGCGCTGGTCGTGTCCGAGCTGACGATCAAGCCCAGTGCCATCCAGAGCGAGGCGCTGTGCGACCGTCTGTACGGTCTTCTCAAGGCGGCTTACGCCGAGGGTGAGGGTGTTTACTACCCCTCCTACGCCACGCCGTCGCGCGCCTACACGCTTCGCTTTGAGAGCGAGGATATGCCGGGCGTATATTTCTGCGTCAAAATGATCGAATACACCGAGGACATTTTCGAGGGCGAGACCAATCTCGGTCGCACCTTCCTCTATGACCGCTACGCCGATCGCTGTGTTGCCGTCTCGGACGTTTTGTTCCGTATGCTGGACGGTGAGACGCTGGAGGCCGTTATGGGCGCGGAGGTCGACGGTGAATAATCCGACCGCGCTGACCGAGGCGCATCTGCCCGCCGTTGCCGCACTAGAGCGGCTGTGCTTTGCCGAGCCCTGGAGCGAGAGCGCACTCAAGCTGCTCTGTCACAAAACGGGGCTGGGTGTCGTCATCCCTCCTGAGGAGGGTGAGGACACCGCACGCGCGTACGGCGGTATGACGGTCGTGCTCGACGAGGGCTCGATCACCAACATTGCCGTCCGTCCCGACCTGCGTCGGCTGGGGCTGGGTCGCGCCGTCGTGACCGCCCTGCTCGAGCGCGCCAAAGCGACGGGTGTGACCGACGTATACCTTGAGGTGCGCGTCTCCAACGAGCCCGCCATCGCGCTATACCGCTCGCTCGGCTTCGAGACGGTCGGCACGCGCAAAAATTTCTATAAGCTCCCCACCGAGGACGCCTACGTTATGAAATGGCACGCGTCCGAATCTACCAATGAAAAGTAAGGATACATCGTATTATGTACGTTTTAGGACTTGAAAGCTCGTGCGACGAGACGTCTGCCGCCATCGTTTCGATGGACAGCGAGAAGCGTGAGATCCTCGCCAACATCGTCGCTTCCCAAATAGAAACCCACCGACTCTACGGCGGTGTTGTGCCCGAGATCGCCAGCCGCGCCCACGTTGAGGTCATCTCGCGTATCACGCGCGAGGCGCTTGAGACGGCGGGTCTTGCGCTCTCGGACATCGGCGCGATCGCCGTCACCACCCACCCGGGTCTGATCGGCGCTTTGCTGGTCGGTGTCAACTTCGCCAAGTCGTTGGCCTTTGCCAATGATATTCCGCTCGTTTCGGTCAACCACATCCACGCCCACGTGGCGGCGGCCTACCTGGCTAACCCGACGCTTCGCCCCCCCTTCCTCGCGCTCGTCGTTTCGGGCGGTCACACCTCGCTCTACCGCGTACATGACGAGGTGACCTTTGAGGAGATCGGCGCCACGCGCGACGATGCGGCAGGCGAGGCCTTTGACAAGATCGGGCGCGTCATCGGTATGCCCTACCCTGGCGGTGCCGCGCTGGACAAGCTCGCCTATGAGGGTGACCCCAAGGCGTTCAAGCTGCCCTCGCCCGCGCTGGCAGGCGACGATCTCGCCTTCTCGTTCAGCGGTCTGAAAACGGCCGCGCTCAATTTGATCAACTCGGCCACGCAAAAGGGCGAGACGCTCTCGCACGCCGATTTGGCCGCCTCCTACACCGACACCATCGTCCGCGCCATCACCCAAAAGGCAGGCGAGGCGCTCGACCGCACGGGTGACCGCACGCTGGTCGTGGCGGGTGGCGTTGCCGCCAACTCGCATCTGCGCGCATCCCTTCAACGCTTGTGCGAGGCACGCGGCGTCAAGCTGGTCGCACCGCCCATCTCGCTGTGCGGAGACAACGGCGCAATGGTCGCCGCCGCAGGCTATTTCGAGCATCAGGCAGGGCACCTTTCCGACACCTCGCTCAACGCCAGCGCAAGCGATCTGATGCAGGGACGCTGAAATATTCGTCTGTGGAAAAGTCTTGCGCATCCGCGTGTCAAGGCGCAAAAATGCCAAGTTTTCCACAAAAAAAGCCAGATTTCACTAAGGTTTTTTCGATTGGCTGTGGAAAAGCCTGTTGATTATGTGGAAAAGCCACGCGCCTTTCGTGTGCAATATTTGTCTTCTCAAGCACACCAACCGTCCCAATATTTTACCGATCTTCCTCTTGAAAGGAGCCGTTTTTTATGAACGAATTTGATCCCAGCCTCCCCGTCGGCACGCCCGAAGCGTCCCACGAGGTCAACGAAAAGCCCGTTGTCTCGCAGGCCGTTATCAAGCGTCTGCCCCGCTATTTCCGCTATCTGCGCGAGCTGCTCCGCGAGGGCAAGCTTCGCATCAGCTCGAGCGAGCTGTCGGCGATGATGAACGTCACCGCCTCGCAGATCCGTCAGGATCTCAACTGCTTCGGCGGCTTCGGTCAGCAGGGCTA
>JAGBTR010000023.1 GCA_017631215.1 Clostridia bacterium
GTCTGTTCAAGCAGCTGCACGGCATCTCGCCCAAGCAATATATATTGGACCGTCGCATCCTGCACGCAAAGCAGCTGCTCCGCGAGCGCAGTGCGCCCGTCTCCGTCATTGCCGAGCATTGCGGCTTTTCCGGACTTTACCATTTCAGCCGCGCCTTCAAGCTGTCCACCGGTATGTCACCGACCGAATATATGCAAAGCGAAATACGGTCATAAGAAAAAGGCAGTTCAACCGAACTGCCTTTTTGCTTTTATTTGCCCGTCGAGCCAAAGCCGCCCGCGCCGCGCACCGTATCCGAGAGGTCGTCTGCCACGCTGAAGACGGCCGTCAGATAGGGCGTGATGACCATCTGCGCAATGCGGTCACCGTGCTTGACCACGCGCGCCTCACCGCTGTGGTTATGAAGCGAAACGCAGACCTCGCCGCGGTAGTCGCAATCGACCACACCGACCTTGTTGGCAGGTGCCAAGCCGCTCTTGGTGGCAAGTCCGCTGCGCGCATAGATGAGTCCCGCAAAGCCCTCGGGCAGCTCCATCGCCCAGCCCGTCGGGATCATCACCGTCTCGCCCGCGCCGATCTCGACCTCACCCGCCTCAAGGCAAGCGTACAGATCACAGCCCGCGGCAAATTCCGACCCGTAGCTCGGTGCGTGCGCGCCCTCGCGCAGCTTTTTGATACGAACGTCTGCTTTCATAAATCGTCCTCCAAAGAGTGAAATTTCTCTCCTATATTATACAAGATGTCGCGCCGCTTGTCAAGTGCCCCACCCATTCTCCCACCAAAGGTCAAACGGCCCCACCCCCAAAGGGGGCAGGGCCGAGCTTGACTCTCACCGTCTTCTCTTATCAAAGGCGGGGTTGTAGCCGTAGATGTTCTTTTGGTCTGCGCGATCCTGCACGCGCTGCAGGCACTCGGCAAACCGCTGATAGTGCACGATCTCGCGCTCGCGCAAAAACTTGATGGGCTCGCGCACGTCGGGGTCGTCGGTCAGACGCAAAATGTTGTCGTAGGTCACGCGCGCCTTTTGCTCTGCCGCCAGATCCTCGTTCAAATCGGCGATGGGGTCGCCCTTGACGCCGACGTATTTGAGGTCGTTGGGCACTCCTGAGGCGGCAACGGGATAGATGCCCGTGGTATGGTCGACAAAGTAGGGGGCAAAGGGGGTATTCATCAATTTGTCCTCGCTGATGTTGCGCGTCAGCTGGTGAAGGATGGCCGACACCATTTCGAGATGGGCGAGCTCCTCGGTGCCGACGTCGGTCAGCATACCGACCACGTCTCCGTCGGGCATCGAATACCGCTGATGCAGATAGCGCATAGAGGCACTCAGCTCCCCGTCGGGACCGCCGACCTGACTAATGATCATCGATGCCAGAGCGGGGTCGGGATTCTTGATGCGCACGGGAAATTGCAGCTTTTTCTCATAGATCCACATAGCTCTCTTGCCTCCTTAACCGTGCTTGTTCCCGGGGAAATCGGGGTGCCAGGGCCAGGGCGCTTGGGTCCATTCCCACGCGCTCTGCTTGTCGTTGCCCATCGCAACGAGCGGGCCGTACTGCTTCTCATACTGTGCCGCCAGCGCGCGTCGCTCGCAGACAAGCTGATGAAAATGCTTCAATGCGGCACTGCATTTGGGATAGGCATCCAGATACAGCACCGTCTCCTGAATGGAAAAATCCAGCTCCTGCAGCTTGTGCATCATCGCGTGCGCACCGCGGCTGTCACAAGCGAGTCCACGGGGGCGATCACTCTCACAAGCACAACCACTGCTGTCCCGAGGCGTCTGGCAACCGCATCCACCGCCGATCTCGCCGCGCGTACGGCGTGCGCCGTTGCCCGATCCGCCCAAGCCGCGCAGACCGCGAAGGTCGCAGCCAACGTATCCGTTATTTCTCTCGCCCACGGCAATCAACCTCCCTTCCGTCGCCGTAAAACGGCTTATCCAGTTCCTCAAACATCGTACCGCGCCGCATCGCCGTCGTCATATCGTACACACCGTCAAACGTCTGCATCGGTACGAAAAGCGCCGCCAACGCACCGCGCTCGACGCCAAAGCCGCACACGCGCTCGTCGCCAATACGGTCACAGCCACACGTGCCACAGCCCTCTCGCGCATACGTCGGTTGAGCGTCGCTTGCGTCGTATCGCACGCGCTCTTGCGCCTCACCACAGCCGCACACGCCGTTCTCGCCGAGGATGCGCGCGAGCAAGCCGTCGCCGACGCGCTCCTGCGGTGTCAGATCTTGCATTTCACTCAAAACGATTCCTCCTTCCGAGGCGTTATCTCGCCTCAATACAAGATATGCGCGCGCGTCGAAAAATGTCAAAGCAGGACGACCGCACTCGTCTATTGCATTTGAGGTCAAGGTATGATATAATAAGACCACCACATCACGGAGGTACACCGATGAAGCGCCGATTCCTTTGCCTTTTGTTCGCGCTCCTGTTCGTTTTTTCGCTGTTCGCCTGCCGTCCGTCTCTTGCACGCGAGGTTGAGCAGACGCTGGCGGACATTGACGTTTCCGAATACACCGCGGCATCGATTATGGTGCCGAGTTACGATGCCCCGTCACGCTACACCGAGCGATTCCCCGAGGAATACGCGCGTATCGCCGCGCTCGGCACCGAGGCACTTCCCTATCTGTTGGACTACGTCGAACAAGGCGAGCCCGACTACCTGAACGGGATGTTTTTCGTCTGCTGTGCCTACGGCATGCTCGGCATCGACGAGTGGTTGGACATCGACCGCCACGCCCCCGCCGCACACGCACGCGCCCTGCGCGCCTATCTTGCATAACAAAAAGACCCGACCGATGCTGTTGCACCGATCGGGCTTTTTTTGCAAAAAAGTGTGGGGAAGCTACCTTTCGGTACCTTCCCCACACGGATATACGATAATGGATTACTCTGCCTGTGCAACGGCGGGGACAAAGCCCTCACCCAGCACGTCAGCGGGATCGTCCGCCTCGTCATCCTCAGCGCGATCGACCTGAACGCCACGGTAGCAAGCCAGACCCGTACCTGCGGGAATGAGCTTACCGATGATAACGTTCTCCTTCAGGCCGCACAGATTGTCGACCTTTCCGCAGATGGCCGCCTCGGTGAGTACCTTGGTGGTCTCCTGGAAGGACGCAGCCGACATAAAGGAGGTCGTCTGCAGCGACGCCTTGGTGATACCCAGCAGAACGGGGCTTGCCACGGCGGGCTTGAGCGAATCCTCGCCTGCATTGACGCGAGCCTCGATGGCATTGTTTGCCTCCTCCAGCTCCAGAACGTCAACCAGTGCACCCTGCAGCAGGTCGGTGTCTCCGTTGTCCTCGACACGAACCTTGCGGGTCATCTGACGGGCGATGATCTCGATATGCTTATCGTTCACGTCACACGACTGCGAACGGTAAACGCGCTGAATCTCCTTGATGACGTACTCGTAGACGGCATTCAGACCCAGGATACGCATGATATCCGCAGGTGCCTTGTTACCGTCGGTCAGGCCCTGACCGCGAACCACGTGCTCGCCGTCCAGGATAGCCAGACGCATACCGTAATGAATGACGTACTTGACGAGCTCACCCGTCTCCTCGGAGTGGATGTGAACCTCATTGACACCGGGAACCTCGCCCACCTGAATGTGCGCGACGCCCGAGTGCTCGGTCATAATTGCGGGCTTCTTGGGCTGACGAGCCTCGAACAGCTCCTCAACGCGAGGCAGACCCTGCGTAATATCCGAACCTGCGACACCACCCGAGTGGAAGGTTCTCATCGTCAGCTGGGTACCCGGCTCACCGATGGACTGTGCGGCAATGATACCGACGGCCTCACCGACGTTGACGGGCAGACCCGATGCCAGGTCGGCACCGTAGCAACGAGCACAGATACCGTCCTTTGCGTGACACTGAATAACAGTACGGATATAAACCTTATCGATGCCGGCCTCAACGATGGCGTCTGCCTGCTCCTCGGTGATCATCTCGTCGTCACCGACGATGACCTCACCCGTGGTAGGATTGACGACCTCGCCGATGGTGTAACGACCGACGATACGATCCTGCAGCGACTCGAGGACGTTCTTGTCCTTCTCGTCGATGATGGCGTTGACCCAAGCGCCCTTGGTCGTGTCGCACTTGTCCTCACGGATGATAACGTTATGCGAAACGTCGACCAAGCGTCTTGTCAGGTAACCCGAGTCTGCGGTACGAAGTGCCGTATCCGACAGCGACTTACGCGAACCCTTTGCACCCATGAAATACTCGAGGATCTTCATACCCTCGCGGAAGTTGGACTTGATGGGGATCTCGATGGTCGTACCGTCGGTTGCGAACATCAGACCACGCATACCTGCGAGCTGACGCATCTGTGCGATCGAACCACGGGCACCCGAATCCGACATGATCTTGATGGGGTTGAAGGTCGAGAAGCTGTTCTGAAGAGCAGCCGTTACGTCGTTGGTGGTCTGGTTCCAGATCTTGATAACGCTGTTGTAGCGCTCCTCCTCGGACAGCTCACCGCGCAGGAAGTGCTTGAAGATAACGTCGATCTTCTTCTGCGCCTCTGCCAGATATGCCGACTTCTCCTTCGGAATGTCCATATCGTAGACCGAGATGGAGAAGGAAGCGCGCGTCGAGTACTTGTAGCCCATCGACTTGATCTCATCCAGCA
>JAGBTR010000138.1 GCA_017631215.1 Clostridia bacterium
CATCATCAACTATTCGCACGTGGTGGACGGTCTGTACTACCCCGGCACGGCGACCAAGGCGGCCGCCAACTCCTACCGTTGGTACAGAGACACCTTCGGCGGCGACTACGCGACGCTCGACGAGGGCGCGTCCGAGGTTGCCATTGGCTGCGAGGGGCTGGTCTTCCACCCCTACCTCAACGGCGAGCTGACCCCCTATGCCGATCCGCGGCTGTGCGCTAGCTTTGTCGGTGCGCGCGCCACACACACGCGGGCGCATTTCACCCGCGCGGTGCTGGAGGGCGTGTCGCTGTCGCTGCTCGATTGCAAGACCTATCTGGACTCTCTTGGCATACCCTATCGCGGTGAGGCAACGCTCATTGGCGGCGGTGCCAAGGGTGCGCTGTGGCGGCAGATCACGGCGGACGTGCTGGGTATGACGCTGCGCACGACAGAGAGCTCGGATTCGTCGCTGGGATCGGCGATGCTGGCGGGCGTGGCGATGGGCATCTTCGCGGACGCCAAGGACGCCGTCGCGCGCTGTGTCAAGCCGCGGGACGTGGTGCATCCCATCCCCGAGAACACCGAAAAATACCGCAAATTGTTTGAACGATACAAAAAAATCCAAGCGGCGCTTGCCCCCATCTACGCGGAGGAGGGGCTATGATGCGCGTCGTTGTTTGTGTCCGTCAGGGGCTGGACGGCGAGCTGGGTCCGTTCGATGCCAGTGCCTATGAGATGGCGCTGAGTCTTGCGGACGCCGAGGTCACGCTGCTCTCGATGGGTCCCGCGACCGCATCCGAATGGCTTCTTCGGCTGACGCGGCTGGGCGCGCAAAAGGCGATCCTGCTCTCGGACAAGGCGTTGGCGGGTGCGGACACGCTGGCGACCGCCTATGCGCTGTCGCTGGCGGTGGGTCGACTTGCCCCCGACCTTGTGCTGTGCGGTCGGCAGACGCTCATCGGCGACACCGCCCAGACGGGTCCGATGCTCGCTGAGCTGGCAGGTTTTGATCTGGCCACGGGCGTGATGGGCATTCGCGCGCTCGGTGACGGTCGCGCTCTGCTCGACACCCGCGAGGGTGAGGCCGAGGTGGCGCTCCCCGCGCTCCTGACCGTCGAGAAGGTCGGCACGCTCCGCTTGCCCCGCCTGCGCTCCCGTGTGGGCGAGGTCGAGGTGTGGAATGCCGCCGCGCTGGGTGCGGACGTCGCTCGGTGTGGTCTTGGCGGCTCGCCCACGCGTGTGGTCAAGACGTTTGAGAACCAAACGGGCAAGAGAAAATGCCAATGGATCTCGATGTATGAGCTTGACCGCGTCATTCGTGAGGGGCTGGGCAAGCAGACCCCTTTGGCGGACAGCGAGCAAAGCGGTGAGCGGCTCGCCCGCGTTTGCATTGTGGGCGAGTCCCCGCGCGGCTTTGCTGAATTGGTGAGTGACGATATTGTGCTGCTGCCGCTGACCGACGCGAGCGAGCTTGCTGAACGCATCACGGCGCTCTCGCCCTCGGCGGTGCTGTGGGCAAGCGACAGCGCGTCCAAGCAGCTGGCGGCTCGGGTCGCCGCGCGGCTTCGTCTCGGTCTTTGCGCCGACTGCACGTCTCTTGCGGTCGAGGGCGGCGAGCTGATGATGATCCGCCCCGCGCTGTCGGGCAGTGTGATCGCCAAGATCCGCAGTATGACCCTTCCCGCGATGGCGACCGTCCGCACCGAGAGCGGTAGCGTGAGCGACGTCATCGTCGGCGTCGGTATGGGCGTCAAGGACGATCTCGGTCGCGTTCGCGTCTTCGCCGAGCGCTACGGCGCCGAGCTGTGCGCCTCGCGACGGCTGGTCGACAACGGCTACGCGACCTACGATATGCAGGTGGGGCTGACCGGTAAGGTCGTCAGCCCGCCCGTCTACGTCGCCGTCGGCATCTCGGGCGCCGTGCATCACATCGCAGGTATGCAACGCGCGGGCACGGTGATCGCCATCAATCCCGACAAAAACGCACCTATCTTCGATTACGCAGATTACGGCATCGTTGCTGAGTTTTAATGGGTGAGGGACGAGGGGACGAAGAGACGATGCAAGAGAACGCGCAAGGGGGATTTTTGGAAAATAGAATTGGCGCCAGCGCCAATTCACGAAATTCCCGTTGGGAATTTCCAAGCCCCCCTGCACCCCCAAAAACTTTTAAGGAAAAGGATGAGGTTGGTGCGATAGCTATCTTTCTTTAGCCCAACAACTTCAGACTCATTTTGGGGCCCCTACCCCAAAAGTCCGTTAGCTGCGGAGTTGCTTGGCGAATGGATAGCCTCGCGTGGTAGGGAGCGGCGCCTTCCCCCACACGCAAGATACCTCTTGTCGCGCACTCTCCCTCAGACGCCCGCGGCAAGCCGCCGGCGCCAGCTCCCTCTCGGAGGGAGCCTCATTCCCCCGCCATTTTCGAGAACGGTTTCAGCCGCACTCCACCATTTTTGTTATGCTGGAAATCCGTTCGCCCACGCAAGGCTTCGCACCCCGAACAAAACCCGTCTTGGAGGCGGTGCCGAACAAGACGGGGGCATTTCGCCTAACCAAACCTTCAAGCCGCGCCTTGCGTAGCGAAGCGAAGCACCGAAGCGGCTTGCGGAGCGCCGCACAGCGGCGCGGGGGTCAAGGGGGCTCGCCCCCTTGCTCGCTTTCTTGGTTCGTTCTTTGCCGAGCGGCAAAGAATGAACACCATAAACCTAACCGCGACCGCGCGCCGAAGGCGCAGTGGGAGCGAAAAGGGAAGAAGTCGTTCAGCATAACCCCCCTCCCCCAACCGAACCCCTCAAAAAAACAAAACAACAGAGTCTAAGAACATCCCAAAAAACAAAAAAGGAGTCTCCCGCTATGTTCAATTATAACGTCAAGATCGGTCTCGTCGCAATGCGTCGTAACACCACCGATCGCCCCCGCGGCACCTTCCTCACCTGGTATTCCGCCGAGCAACGCGGCAAGAAATTCGTCAAATATATTGAGGAAAACTTCACCACCGACAAGGTCTCCTTCGTCGATAACCGTGGCATCGGCATCGAGGATCTCGTCTTCGACGACGCCTCTGCCGCCCAGGTCATCGAGCGCTTTACAGCCGAGAAGGTCGACGCGGTGATGATCATCAACTGCAACTTCGGCAACGAGGAGGCCGCCGCCGACATCGCCAAGGCGCTCGGCAAGCCCGTCCTCCTGTGGGCACCGCTGGACGACGAGTATTACGTCGACGGTATGCGCCCCACCGACTCGCAGTGCGGTCTGTTCGGCGTGTCGCGCCAGTTCCAGCGCTACCACATCCCCTTCTCGCATCTGCCCTCCTGCCGCGTCGAGTCGGACGAGTTCAAGGACGGCTTTGAGAGCTTTGTGCGCGTGGCGTGCATGGTCAAGAATTTTAAAGGTATGCGCATCGGTCAGCTCGGCGCCCGCCCCCAGCCCTTTTTCTCGGTCATCTGGAACGAGGGCGATCTTATGGAGCAGCTCGGCGTTCGCATCATTCCCGTCAACTTCGCGATGATCGAGCAGAGAATGAAGGAGGCGCCCGACAAGTACGCCGACGAGATTGTCGAGTATGAGAACTATTTCAAGTGCAACTATCGCCTCGACGAGCTGACGCCCAAGTACATCACGCCCATGGCAACGCTGGCGGCGGTCTACAAGCATCTGTTTGACGAGTTCCGCCTCGACGTCATCTCGGCCGAGTGCTGGACGGCAACGCCCGTCATGTTCGACGGTCTTGCGCCCTGCGCGGTCTACGGTCTTCTCAACGACCTCGGCTATATGGTCGCCTGCGAGAGCGATATGCACTGCGCGATGACCATGGCGCTGCTCAAGTGCGCCACGCTGGGCGAGGGCAAGCCGCTGTTTGGTGAGTTCACCGTCCGTCATCCCGAGAATAAGAACGGCGAGCTGCTCTGGCACTGCGGACCCTTCCCGCTGTCGCAGAAGGCGCCCGACAGCGAGGCGCGACTGGTCAACCAGCGCGAGTGGTTCCGCGCCAAGGACGGCGAGTACACCGTCGCCCGCATCGACCGCGAGAACGGCGGCCGTTACGTCATCCTGCCCCTCCATTGCCACACGACCGAGGGTCCGCTGACCCACGGCACCTACATCTGGGGCGAGTTCGACGACCTTGACGCGGTCGAGAGCAAGCTGCTGGACGGTCCCTACATCCACCATTTCGTCGAGATCGAGGGAGATTTCCGCCGCGAGATCGCAGAATTCTGCAAATATTTCCCCGCACTTCACGTCGATAAGGTGTGACGCAAAACAAAAAAGCAAGCCGCAAGGGGTGCTTCCCGTAAAGCAGATTCACCCGTGCCCAATATCGTAGGGCGGGGGCTTGCTCCCGCCGCGGTGAATGTGTTAGACCGAATATGCGGCGGGAGATCGCAGAATTCTGCAAATATTTCCCCGCGCTTCACGTCGATAAGGTGTGACGCAAAACAAAAAAGCAGGCCGCAAGGGGTGCTTCCCGTAAAGCGGTTTCACCCGTGCCCAATATCGTAGGGCGGGGGCTTGCTCCCGCCGCGGTGAATGTGTTAGACCGAATATGCGGCGGGAGATAAACCCCCGCCCTACAACAAAAGGACAGAGAATTTTCACGTTCTCTGTCCTTTTTTCACACGCCTTGCCCGTTTGGGTCGGTGTGTTACACCTTTTAGACGTACCGTCGGGCGGCAATAAGGCTCCCTTGTGTAAAGGGAGCCTTATCTTTATTTTTTTGCGTCTCAGAACTCACCCATCAGGATGCGCTCGAGCGTTTCGTCGATGCGGTCGACGTCCTCGGGGTCGGAGACGGTGACCACACCCAGCATCTCGCCGCGCGTGCGGCTGAGGCGGTTGACCTCGCGGTCGGCGGCATCGTCCGATATATCCGCCAGCATAACGGCGGTGCAGTTGATGCCGAACTGCTTGCCAAGGCAGGATAGCTTGAAGTAAAAGTCCTGATCCAGCCGCTCGCGCGCCTTGGCCTCGACGATGAGACTGCGGAAGCCGCGCGTGAGCACGATGTCCAGCTCGCTCTTGACGTCGGTACCGTCCCAGTTGACCTCGTAGCCCGAGACGACGTCGTCAAAGCGGTGAGATGCGATGCATCTGCGGTAGACGTACACCTCAAACAGCCGACCCGCCGTGGTCAGAAGATCCTTGATCTTGTGGGTGGCGTAGGTGAAGCACAGCTCGCTTTCGCTGGGGCTCCAGATGTTGGCGACGTAGCCGTAGTCGTTCGCCAGCTTGTGAAGAAGCGACACCAGCTCCTCGCGGGAAACACCGCGCATCGCGTCGGGGTAGCGCTCGGGATTGAGGCGCAGCACCTGCAGATTGTCGTGGTAGACGGTCAGCTGGTTGCCCGAGACGTAGGAGCCGATGTGGTCGGCCAGCGACAGCGCGCTCGGGTTGGAGAAGATGAGCGTCAGCGGCTTTTTGTAG
>JAGBTR010000139.1 GCA_017631215.1 Clostridia bacterium
CCGCCGCGGCGTAGTCCTCGTGGGCGCGTGCCAGTGCCGCCGCGCTGACGTTCTTCTTTTTGACCGCGCGGAGCATCACGTTCTTGGGCGTCTCCTCGGGGTCGATCAGCTCAAGCGCCTCGACCGCATAGCCGTGCGCCTCCAAAAGGAGCAATCGCATCGCATCGGTCGCCGCATCGCACAGCTTTTGACGGAGCATCGAGTGCGCCGCGATACAAGCGAGCTCGGGGCAATCCAGCGTGTGGTTCAATTCGTGATGACAGCAGGGCGTCGACAAAACGACCTCGCTCTGCCAGCGCATCGCCTTGCCCAGCACCAGATCGGTCGCCGTGTCGCAAGCGTGCAGCGAGACCACCAAATGCACGTGCCCCTCGGGCTCAAACGCCGCTACGTCACCGCACACAAAGTGCAGTCCCGTCATACCGAGGCGCTCGGCGTGAGAAGCGCAGTCGGCGATCACGTCGCTCTTGAGGTCAACGCAATGCATCTCGACCGCATAACCCTTGACCGCCGTCAGATAGTGGTAGACGGCAAAGGAGAGGTAGCTTTTGCCACAGCAAAGATCGCTCACGCGGAGCAAGCCGTCCTTGGGCAGCTTGTCCTCCACGTCGCGGAGCAGCTCGAGAAAGCGGTTGATCTGGCGGAATTTCGATCGTTTTTTATCGTAGACGCGACCGTTCTCGTCGCTCACACCCAGCGCGCGGAGAAACGGCTCGCTACCATTCAAAATATACTGCTTTTCGCGGTCGTTGCGCGCCATCTCGGCGGACTTCGACGCGGTCGCGACCAGCAAACGGTACAGCTTGGCACCGCGCAGGATGGTCTGCTTGCCACTTGCCGACGTCTTGCGCTCACAATCGCCGCTCGGCAGCGTGGTCAGCACGTTGACCTGACGGTAGACGGCCAGCACCTCGGCAAGCGCGTCCCCGTCGGTCGGGGCAAGATTTCGGTGGCGCGCCTTGTTGTCGGTATAAAACGTCTCCAGTTGGAGCACCGTTTTGCCGCCGATGCTACGCGGGGTCAGCGTCGCACGAAGTACCGTCTTATCGGTCGGGAGCGACAGCGTCACGCGCTTGAGCACGCCCTTGTCCGTTGCCAGTGCGATCAGCTCGCGCAAGGCGCCGTCGGGGTCGAGCGACAAAAATTCCTTTTCATTTGCGACCATACGCTCACTCCTCACCGCCGCTCGAGGGCGTCTCGGTCTTTTTCTTTTTACTAAACGAGATCTTAGACTCCTTACCCGCCAGCAGACGCTTGATGTTTTCGCGGTGCATAAACACGACGAACGCCGTGGTCAGAAGACCCATCAGCACCGTCCAGCCGCCCGGAATGAAGGCGTGAAGCAGCAGCGGATACAAGAGCGCACACATCACGGACGCCAGCGAGACGAACCGCGTGCCTGCGGTGATGACCACGAACACGCCCAGCATCACCAAAAAGACCCACGGGTCGAGCATCAGCGCGACCATTGCCGTGGTCGCCACGCCCTTACCGCCCTTGAATTGGTAATAGATGGGGAACATATGACCGAACACGCAGAAAAATCCTGCCACGGGCGCGCCGCCCATATGGAAAATCAGATAACCGATCAGCGCGGCCAGGGCGCCCTTGAGCATATCCAGCACCAGCGTCAGCACGGCATACTTGGTGCCGTAGGTGCGCAGCATATTGGTCGTTCCTGCATTTTTGGAGCCGTGCGCGCGAATATCACGACGCAACAGCGCATGTGAGATAATGATGGCAGAATTGAGACTGCCCAAAAGGTAGCCGAGGATGGCGCACAGCAGAATGCCGACAGCAGAGACGATCATTCCTTGATCGCCCGACAGCTCCAGCGTCGTTGCGATCTCCTTCGCCAAGCACCACTCGGGTAGTAATCTTAACATATCAGATCCCCCTCAAAGCTCATTTCTTGTTGTTGCCGCGGGCAAACAACGCCGCAAGTCGCGCCTTGTTGCTCGCACGGCGGGCCTCGGTCTCGTCACTCAAAATGCGAATATCGTGCGGCAGACCGTCCTCGCCGAGCGTCGCCTCAAACAGCGTGCCGTCGGCAAGCCCGCGCAAGGCGGGGACGTCAGTCAGCGAAAAATCGTACTTGCTTCGTTCGTCGGCCTGCTCGGTGTAGCAGACGGCGACATCGCCCTCCGTACGATCCAGCGAAAATCTCATCGCGACCTCCATCAAAGCTCGATCAGCTCCTTGGGGCTGTGGGTGAAGTTATGCACCTTGCCCTCGGGCGTGATGGCAACCATATCCTCGATGCGGCAGCCGTACTTGCCCGCCAGATAGATACCGGGCTCAAAGGTCACGACGTGACCTCTTGCCAGCTTCAGATCGTCGGGCGCGACCTGCGAAAGTCTGGGCGCCTCGTGGATATACATACCGACGCCGTGACCGAGCGAGTGGCCAAACGCGCCGTGGTAGCCTGCGTTCTCAATGATATCGCGGGCGATGGTATCCAGCTGCTTGCAGCTCACACCCTCGGCACAAGCCGCCAGCGAGGCGGTCTGGGCGTGCAGGACGGTGTTGTACAGACGGCGGATCTCGTCGTCAGCCTTGCCGATCACAATGGTACGCGTCATATCCGAGCAGTAGCCGTTCACGCGTGCACCGAAGTCCATCGTGAAGAAGCCCTTCTCCAGCTTGACGGGACGCGGCACGCCGTGGGGCAGCGAGGACGCGGCACCCGAGACGGCGATGGTCTCAAACGACACGCACTCGGCGCCGTGGGCGCGCATAAAGAACTCCAGCTCAAGCGCCACGTCGATCTCGGTGCGGTCGGGGTTGATATAGGTCAGAATATGCGTAAACGCGGCATCGGCGATGTCCTGCGCCTTTTGCATCAGCGCAATCTCCTCGTCGTCCTTATAAAGGCGCAGACCGTCGATGAGAGCCGAGGCGTTATTGGTCGTTTCAATGTCAACGAGAGCCGCCTTGATGCGCTCGTACTCGCTCAGGGGCAGAGTTGCCTCCTCGAGTGCGACCGTCTTGACGCCCTCGCCGTGCAAAAGCTCGGAGATGGTGGCAAGCATTTTCTTGGGGGTCAGAACCTCCCACGCGCTTCCCTTCGTTGCGTTCTCGGCCGCCTCGACATAGCGGAAGTCGGTAACCAGCCACGCCTTGTTCTGCGTGACAACGGCATAGCCGTCGGTGTAGGCAAAGCCCGTCAGATATCTCTGGTTGATCTCGGAGGTGACGATGGCCGCCTCCATACCCTGGGTCTTCATTGCTTCGATCATTCTGGATAGATGTGACATGATAATACCTCTCTGTATTTTTTGTTTTTTGGTTATTGATAAATTTGGGGGTTGCGGTGAGATAGGGCAAGGCTAAATTATATACATCTTCTCCCCTTTACCCTCACACTGCCGCTCCGCGGCGCGTTCGGGGCTGTACGTCTTCATTCTTTGCCTTGTGGCAAAGAACGAAGCAAGAAAACCGAACTCGGCAAGCCGAGTTCCCAGAGATTTTGCTTGCTCGCTTGCGTGAGCATCGCGCAAAAGCGCGAACGCAAAACTCTTTGCGGGGCTCTGCC
>JAGBTR010000024.1 GCA_017631215.1 Clostridia bacterium
AAGTTGGAAGAATACATTCATTACTACAACAATGAAAGAATCTCTCTTAAATTAAAAGGAATGAGCCCAGTTCAATACCGAGCTCATTCGCAAACAATTTAATATTTAATTTTGTCTAAACTTTTGGGTTCACTTCACTTTGCGGAGTAAGCCGTTTTTCGTTATGCAAAATGCGTGTGCTTGGTGACCCACTGCTTCATCTTGATACCAAGCCAGAAGCCGTAAATGCCCAGCGTGACAATGGTCAAGAGAAACCAGACGATATAGTTGCCAAACAGCTGTGCACCCGTGCCGTCAAAGGTGAGGCGCCTGCCGTCGATGACGGTGTGCTTTGCCACCCATCG
This sequence comes from Clostridia bacterium, assembly GCA_017631215.1. Lineage (GTDB taxonomy): Bacteria > Bacillota > Clostridia > Oscillospirales > CAG-272 > SIG644. The sequence goes on from JAGBTR010000024.1 coordinate 345, forward strand.
CTCCTTGATGCAGATCGCCCACGGCGCGCCCAGCCCCAGCGTGACGAGCGTCAGCAGCCACTGTCCAAGATAAACGAAGATCAGACCGAGCAATCCACCCGTAAATTTTGAGTTCATAGCAAAACCTCCTTATTGCTTTGTTATTATGATACCACAAAACGGCGTGGAGGTCAAGAGGGAAGATGTGACTGCGTGAAAACGAGCATTTTCTCCATCTTTTTCGTTCCCCCCCTTGTAAAACGGAAAAAAATGTGATACAATATCCACAAAGAATTTAAGGCGAACCGAAAGGACAACCAAACAACCGATGAATCAACAGCAACTTGCGGCCGAAATCGACCGCCGACGCACATTTGCCATCATTTCGCACCCTGACGCGGGTAAGACCACGCTGACCGAGAAGTTTCTGCTTTACGGCGGCGCGATCCAGTCTGCCGGCTCGGTCAAGGGAAAGCAGAGCGATCACCACGCCGTCTCCGACTGGATGGAGATGGAGAAAAAGCGTGGTATTTCCATCACCTCGTCGGTGATGCAGTTTGAATACGACGGATATTGCATCAACATCCTCGACACCCCCGGACACCAGGACTTCTCGGAGGACACCTACCGCACGCTGATGGCCGCAGACAGTGCGGTCATGGTCATTGATGCCGCCAAGGGCATCGAGCCGCAGACGCGCAAGCTGTTTAAGGTGTGCGCGATGCGTCATATTCCCATTTTTACCTTTATCAACAAGCTCGACCGCGACGCGCAGGATCCCTTCGATCTGATCGATGAGCTGGAGCGCGAGTTCGGCATCGGAACCTACCCGATGAACTGGCCGATCGGCTGTGGCGTGGGCTTTAAGGGCGTGTATGATCGCGATGCCCATCGCATCCTCGCCTTTGCCGACGCGCACCGTGGACGCGACAGACTGACCGCTATTGAGTGCGACATCACCGACACGGCGAAGCTGGACGAGCTGATCGGACAGACCGACAGAGAAGTGCTGACCGAGCAGGTCGAGCTGCTTGACGGTGCCAGCGCTGATTTCGATATGGACGCGGTACGGGCAGGTAAGCTCAGTCCCGTTTTCTTCGGCTCGGCACTCAATAACTTCGGTATCGAGACCTTCCTTGAGCATTTCCTCCGTATGACGACGGGACCGCTGCCCCGCCGCGCCGAGGGCGATATCAAGGTCGAGCCGACCGAGGATCATTTCTCGGCCTTTGTTTTCAAGATCCAGGCCAATATGAACAAGGCGCACCGCGACCGTATCGCCTTTATGCGCATCGTTTCGGGTCGCTTTGACCGCAACAGCGAGTATCTGCACGTGCAGGGCGGTCGCACGCTCAAGCTGTCCCAGCCCCAGCAGATGATGGCGCAGGAGCGTGCCGTCATTGACGAGGCGTATGCGGGCGACATCATCGGTGTATTTGATCCGGGTATCTTCTCGATCGGAGACACGGTGTGCGATGCCAAGACGCGCGTGGTCTACGAGGGTATTCCGTACTTCGCCCCCGAGCGCTTCGCCGTCGTCGAGCAGATCGATTCGATGAAGCGCAAGCAATTTGCCAAGGGTATGAACCAGATCGCGCAGGAGGGTGCCATCCGTATCTTCATCGAGCCCGACTCCGGTATGGAGCGCGTGTACGTCGGCGTGGTCGGTGAGCTGCAGTTTGACGTGCTGGAATCGCGTATGAAGTCGGAGTACGGCGTGGAGTATCGCAAGTATCCGCTGGCTTACAGCGCCATCCGCCGCGTGCCCGACGGGGTCGATCCCAAGTCGCTCCATCTGTTTGAGGTCAAATGGGTGCAGGACTTCCGCGGTAAGAATTATCTGCTGTTCAACAACGAATGGCACGTGGATAACACGCTGCGCAACAATGAGGGACTTGTACTTGAGGAGTACGGTCGCGATCAGCAGGAGGAGTAAAACGCCATCTGCTGACGCAGCACGCGTCCGATAATATGATATAAAAGGAGAACGACTATGAAAACCGTATCTACCCGAATCGTGGCACTTGTGCTGGTGACCGTTATGCTGGCAACGATGCTCGTATCCTGCTCCTCGACCTTTGACAAGATCAAGGAAAATTTCGTCGAGGCAGGGTATACATACGTCTCCCAGGACGACGAGGGCAACGAGACCGCCAAGACCATCACGACCGAGCTCAAGCAGGGCGATCTGGACTGCACCGTCCATTTCTTCAAAAAGCCCGTCATTTGGAAGATCCCCGTGTACTGTATGGTGCTTGAGTTCAAGACCGATAAGGAGCTGACCAAGGCACTTGCCGCGGACAATATGAATACGCTTCGCGGTATCATCGAGGATCTGCAGGGGTCGGATCTGGTCAGAGATAACTGCATTCTGATCCCGCTCGCCTTTGATATCAACGAGCTGGGCTTCAATCCCCGCGAGGAAATGATCGAGGTCTTCAATCAGTGATCTCGCTGTGCAATTTCACGAAAATTGCGCGAAGGACTTGATTTTTGCACGAATTCCGTGTATAATGTAGACACAAGGCAGTAGACGGTAGCGTATACTGTCGGGACAATATTATGTAAAGAGAGGTATTTGACATGAAGACGATGACAAGAGTAATTGCTGTTTCGCTGCTTGCTGTGATGCTTCTGCTCACGCTGGTTTCCTGCGGTTCTGCTTTCGGCAAGATCAAGAAGAATTTTGAGGATGCCGAGTATACTTACGTTAGTGAAGATGATGATGGCAACTCCACCGCTAAGGCGATCGCCGGCGAGCTGGAGGGTGGCGAGTTCAACTGCACCTTCCACTTCTTCAAGAAGGACGGCCTGATTTTTGACAAGTACTGCATGGTTCTTGAGTTCGAGTCGGATAAGGAGCTGAAGAAGGCTCTGGAGGATGACGGTTCTTCCACGCTGAAGGGTATCATCTCGGATATCCAGGAGTCCAAGCTGGTTCGTGATAACTGCGTGCTGGTTCCTCTGTCGCTGACTGAGTACAACGACATGATCGAAATCTTCAACAAATAATTTGCAAAATATCAGCAAAAACCGCCCTGCGTCTGTGGGGCGGTCTTTGCGTGGAGTAAGAGATGAAAAGAAATTGGATCAGACAAGTCGTATACCCGCTGCTTGCGGCGATGATCTGGGGCACGGCCTTTGTGTTTCAGAGCGTCAGCACCGAGTTTGTGGGACCGTTTACCTTCACGATGCTGCGAAGTGCGATCGGCGTTGCCTTTTTGGGGCTGCTTCTGCTGGGCAGATCGTTGCTCGTGCGGTGCGGCGTGATGAAGGGGCAGGGCAAGCGTGACGTCAAGGCGCTGCTTCTTGGCGGCTTCCTTTGCGGCACCGTGCTCACCGTGGCAACCAATCTCCAGCAGGTCGGTCTGCACTACGGCACGACGGCGGGTAAATCTGCTTTTCTGACGGCACTTTACGTCGTCCTCGTTCCGCTTGTAGGGCTGCTGTTGTTTCGCCGTCGCGAGAGCCCCGCGCTGTGGATCAGTATCGTGCTGGCGGTGGGCGGACTGTACTTTTTGTGTATCACCGAGGGCGAGAAAATGATCGCGGGTGACATTTTCACGCTGCTGTGTGCCGTTGCCTTTACGGCGCATATTATGGTCATTGACCGCTTTGGCGCGCGTGTGGACGGCGTGGAGCTGTCCTGTGTGCAGTTTGTCGTGGTCGCGCTGTGGTCGGCGCTGGGGATGCTTCTGACTGAACAGCCCACGCTGGAAGCGATCGGTGCTTGCATCGGCCCTATTCTGTATGTCGGTATTTTTTCCAGCGGCGTGGCGTATACGCTCCAGATCCTCGCGCAAAAGGGCTCCAACCCCACCGTGGTGTCGCTTCTTTTGTGCCTCGAATCCGTCTTTGCAACGGTCGCGACCGTGCTGATGCTCGGTCAGTGGATGAGCACGCGCGAGACGGTGGGAAGCGTGCTGATGCTGATTGCCGTCCTGCTGGCACAGATTCCGAGCGATGCCTGGCGGCGCGTCTTCAAGCGCGGCGTGAAGCAAGAATAAAAAAAGACCGCTTCCAAAGGAAGCGGTCTTTTCTCTTGAAAATAAAGAGGGCAGGC
>JAGBTR010000025.1 GCA_017631215.1 Clostridia bacterium
AACAGTGAATACTCCCGCATATATTTCATTAAGAATGTATGCGGGAGGCTGTATATGAGCGACTTGATACGAGAGGATCGAGAGAATGTCAAAGCGGAGCACGGCTTTATCGTCCGTGCCAGAGCCCATGTGGAGATCCGCGGGATGACCGAGGTCTTGAGCTTTGATGAGAACACCGTTATGCTTGCCACGACGAGTGGAAGAATGACGATCGAAGGCAGGGAATTGCGCATCAACATTTTGGACGTGCGCGAGGGTAACGTGACCGTCGACGGTCACATCGATAGCGTTTACTATCCCGATGATGAACCGAGTGACCGACCGAGCTCACTGTTTGGTCGCATCTTTCGCTGATGGAGGTTTCTCAGACCGCCCTTGCATGGTTGCTCGTTTGCTGTGCCATATGTGGCGCGGGCTTTGGGGTTGCCTACGACGTACTGCGTCTGTTCCGCCCCTGGAGCTCGTCTGCAATGTCAGAATCAGCACAGCGCCTGGCAGAGCGGCTGTCGTTGCCCCCCTGGCTTTCCTGGAGATCATCATCAAGCAAAAGGCCTTCGCTGCCGCCAATGCTCTCGCAAGGGCTTCTGTACGGCGTACTGATGCTGTATGATGTGCTTTATTGCCTTGCGTGTGCTACGGCACTCGCCTTGATCCTTTACGCCATAGGCGACGGCCAGATGCGCCTGAGCGCACTGGCGGTGTTTGGAATCGGCTGGGGCGTCTATGCGGCAACCGTTGGCGTCGTTGTGCGGCGGTTATCGTGCTATCTGTACGTCTTGCTGCGATCGATCCTTGCTTGGGCGGTATCGCTGGTGGTAGCGCCTGTGCGCTTGCTTATAAGATTTTTGTGGCATAGGAGCGCATCGCTTCGCAGGCGAGCTTCTGCTGTCCTTGTGCAGTATCACACACGTATGAAAGCGGCACTTTGTAAGAGAAAAGAGCGTCGACGCGCCAAAAAAACTTTGATTGAGCAAGAAAACGAGATTTTTGTGCCAATCAAGCCGAATGATAAGCATTATTTTTCTACGCGACGGAAAGAAAACGCGTAAGACCTTGAAAAGGAGGGAAATGATATGAATGACCCGATGTCTGCGCCCGAGAAATCGCGCGGCAGCCTGAGTCTGGGATTGCGCTGTCTGCTGCTTTTGATCCTGATTTTGGCCGTGGTCGTCTTTGCCTCCAGAATGGTGACCTACCACCAGCTCTCGCAGCAAAAGGATCAGCTGCTGGACCAAAAAGAGGCGTACGAGGAGCAGATCAAGCGCGCCGAGTACGATATGAACGATTCGATTGATTATGACGACATCATCCGCATCGCCCGCGAGAGATTCAACCTCGCATTCCCCGACGATACGGTGATTTATTCCGGGCAGGGCGTGCAGCCCTGACGCCGCAGAGGTGTAAATTAACATGGAAAAGAAAAGCAGTGGCAAGATCATTGCACAAAATAAAAAGGCGTGGCATGAATACTTCATTGAGGAGACCTATGAGGCTGGCATTGAGTTGTTCGGTACTGAGGTTAAGAGCATTCGTGCAGGACACGTCAATCTTAAGGATTCTTATTGCTCGATCGATGACGGCGAGCTGTTCGCGCGTCAGATGCATATCAGCCCCTACGAGCAGGGCAACATCTTCAACCGCGATCCGATGCGCCCCAAAAAACTGCTGATGCACAAGCGGGAGATCCTCAAGCTACTCGGTCTTGTGGGACAAAAGGGTTATACGCTCGTGCCGCTCCAGCTCTACTTCAAGGGCTCGCACGTCAAGGTCCAGGTCGGACTTTGCCGCGGTAAGAAGCTATACGACAAGCGCGATGCTGCCGCCGAAAAGCAGGCAGACCGAGATATGAGCCGCCATGTCAAAAATCAACAATATGCCGATTGACCGCCCATACGTGGCGGTTTTTCGTTTTGCGAAAAGGTGAAAGGAGTACGGACAAAGGTGCCGTACTCCTTTTGTGTGGCGGCTTATTTACTCCAACGCCTTAATAGCTCCAGATACTGAGGATGTTCACGTAGTCTTGAGAACTGGGGGTGAGGGGAGTGGAGTAGCCTATCTACTTGCCAAGTGAGCATATCATCGGTCTTGTAGGTGGTTTGGATCTGCTCTTTGAGCACAGCATCGGTGCTTGCCAGCGCCATGATCTTGCTTGTCGCTCCAAGCTGTCGCTCTCTTATCTGCACGACGGTGTCTATCGTAGCATTGTCTGCAGTCAACATTCCCGCAAGAATCGCATATATCGATTGTTCTCCAATGCAGAAAAATTCAAGATCCTTTCTCTGACTCATTTCGGCAAATGCTTGTGCTATGGAGATCAGTCGCTCCTTTTTTTCTTCCAAGGGGAGCGATGGATCGAAGCGGATGATGCGTGCAAGCTTGATAGCAAACACGTCCATAAGACCGTAGCAATTCTTTTTATTCCAATAGCGATATTCAGCCGTGTTCTTTTCAAAAAGCTGCTCCTTGACCATTGGAGCGTGCCAGGAGGGAAGCGTGGAGAGAAGTTCGAGCGCTGATTCCGTATCTCCTGCGGCGTGTAGTAGCTTGGCTTTCATATTGATGGCCTCGGCGCGGAGACCGTCCTGTGTGCATCCCTCTAAGATAAGATCGCAGATCTGGGTCAGCTCATCCTTGTGCTTTTGTAAGAGCTCGGCGTTATTTCCTGCGTTGCCGCCCGCCTTATCCCACATATACTTATTCATAATGCGGTAGTCATGAGGAAATTCCTTTCTTGCCTTCTCGATCAATCTCTCGGCTTCTGTAAAATTCCCCTCGACATACAGCCTTTGATACTCGTCGATGATCTTATCAACGTCCTTCTTCGTCCTCGCTTCGTCATAGCCCAAAAGCTCGTCCACAGTAACGCCGAATATTTCCGCGAGCGGAAAAAGCAACGTGATATCGGGGTAAGTGTTTTTAGCCTCCCATTTACTCACCGCCGCCGCTGATATCGTCAAAAGCTCTGCAAGCTGCTCTTGCGTCAAGCCTTTGGCAAGACGCATACGTTTGATATTTGTGCCAATATTCAACTCCATTGTATAGTCTCCTTTTTTTGCAATAGTAAACAGGCCTGTTTCTACTCATATTATATCACAGATCTGTCCGTTTGCAAGCGAATCGTAAGCAATCAGGACTTAACCGGAGGTTGATGATTGTGAATAAAAAGCGGGGAGACTCCTTTTCAGAGGAGCCTCCCCAAGGTGTATCGTTTTATGCCTGATAGCTCATACCAAAGGCCTTACCGCCGATGGAGAGTCGCAGAGCGGAGCCCTCTGCCACGCACGTGCAGACCGACACATTCGCCAGATAGGGAACGTCCTCGTCGATGACGGCGACGACCTCGTCACCGGCCATAATGGATACCGTACCCGCCTTCCAGACGCTGGGCAACGTATTGCAGACGGTGATCTTGACGCCGTCACAGCAAGGCTCGACATTCTTGATCATACCGTTGACGTAGCGCAGAGGATATGCGCCCTCTGCCGCCGTACCGCCCACAGCCTCATCCAGCGTCGCGTCAGCATAGACAACGTCGTCGGGATTGGTCTGCTTCTTGTTGATGAAGGCAACGCTCTTGCCCTCGTCGAAGGCCGCTCTCACAGCCTCCTCGGTCGCGTCGTACATCGCAAAGATGCCGCGGTTGCTGTCGTCGCGCTCGACCGTCAGCACCACGTCGGCCTCAGGACACTTGCCAAGCGACAGG
>JAGBTR010000140.1 GCA_017631215.1 Clostridia bacterium
CAGGCTGTGAACGGGGATTCCCGTCCACCCCGTGACTACCTGTGCTACATCCTCACGGCGTACCTCAAGAGCGGTGTCCTTTGACTCTTTTTGGCCCGTGATTGGCGGAAGCGTGGCAATGCGATCCCGCAGGAGCGCGGCCTGCTCCAAGTCACCGTTGGCAATGGCGGTCTCCTTTTCTCCCGTGAGCCGCTGTCTCTCATCCTTGGTCTGTTCATCCTCTTCGCTTGTTGCGACGTGGCGGATGCGCACCTTGGCGGCCGCTTCATCGATCAGGTCGATGGCCTTATCGGGGAGAAAGCGGTCGGGAATATAGCGAACCGATAGGGAAACGGCCTCGCGGATGGCCTCGTCGGGAATGAAATAAACGTTCAGCCGCGACTCCTTGACGCTGGGGCTGCAGGTGTAGTCGGTCGCCACGAAGGCGGTGTAGACCTTGCAATCGGGATATTGCTCGAGCAGTCCCGTCGCCAGCACCGACGAAAAGGCGTGCGTGCAGACGATGGTATCGTAGCCGCCCTCGGTGACGAAGCGGTGGAGCTTTTTCGCGCCCTTGGTCAGAAGGAAGTAAAGGAGCGATCTGCGCTCGAAGGCCTCGGGCTTTTGCTCGGCGGCGCGGTAGAAGGTGCTGAACGCCTTGGGAATATGGCGGTAGATGCGCTCGTGGGCGCGACGGACGACGCGCGAGACGAGCGGCGAGAGAAACGCCAGCGTGTCGGCGCTCTCGCAGGGCGTGCCGTTGGCATCAAAGACGTCTCGGACGGCGGCCGCTGTGGAATTATGCCCCTCGCCCGTATGGCAGGTCAGGATCAATACTTTCATTGTTGTTTTGCCTCCGCAAGCTCGTTTTGAGTGAGGATACCGCGCGACCCTTGCGCCGACAGTATGGGGCGCAGGTGATCGGGGCGGTGGTGACGTGCGACGGGCGCGTCGGGTGTGGAGGAGAGAAAACGGCAGACGTTGACCATATCAGGCGTCCTCCTCCTCGAGCACCTTCTGGTCGAGCCAGTCGGTGAAGCGTTCCTTTTTGGCGCGCGAACGGACGGTGTATATCGTGAACCACGCGTTTTCTGCACCGACCGCCATCAGCGCGATGGCGCGCAGGACGGTTTCGCTCAGTGCCTCGGAATAGTAGGACACCACGGTCAGCACGCCGATGGCGCACAGCGTCAGCGCAGTGCCGAGCATCAGATGCCAGTAGCGTATGCCGAAGCGGCGGGCGTCAAAGGCGATCTGCAGCTTGAAGGTACCCTCCAGAAGCGCGTAGCTTCCGATCGCGGTGGGGTAGGTTGCGTTGAATTTTTCGGGCGAGACAAAAAACAGGACGCCGAAAATGGCGGCAAACAGACCGACAGCCAGATCGTACTGGAATGCGAGGCGGTAGAGGTCGTTGGCAAAATAGCCGCAGATCTTGGCACCGCCGACGGCAACGCACAGCGTGCCGATCACCAGCCGCTCGGTATTCATCTCCATCAGCGGAAGCAGCAGAAGAAAGCCGGCGACAAACAGACAAACAGAGCTGGCAATGCTGATGATCTTTGCCTGGCGGACGATGGCATCACTCTTTCCCACGAGGATTCCTCCTTGAAATTTGATATTGGACGGTTACGGGTATTATTATACGGCATATCCGATCGTTTTTCAAGTGACATTTTGATGCGATCGTGCAGAAAAATGACAAATTCGTAAAAATGCGCAAAAAAGAGCGCGCCCGTCGGTGAGGCGTCGCGCTCATACGTATTTGTCGGCAAAGAGACGGATGCGCCCCTTGCGTGTGGTGTCGCCCAGCTCGCGGACGATGAATTTTCCCTTGCCGCGCACCGAAAGGGTGCAGGGAATGTCGGGCGGACGGTCGGGACGGAGCTCGGGCTCGTAGTCCACCTCCACCAGCCCGTCACGGATGGCATCCTGCGCCGCCTCGCGCGACAGATTGGTCAGCGCGGCGACGATGCAATCCAGACGAGCGGATGCTACCGTGTCACGGATGGGAGCAAAGGTGCGACCGCCGTCAAAATCGGGCGGCAGGAGTGTTTCGCTCACGCGGACAACGTCGCCTCCGATGCGCACCTCCTCGCTTTGCAAAAAGGGGACGATGCGCCCAAGACACAGCACGGTTGCGTCGTTGCCGTCAAGGGCAATGTCACCAAGCACGTCGCGCTCCAGCCCCAGCGAGAGCAGCGAGCCGAGATAGTCGCGATGCGTCAGCGTGCGGTAGCCGCCCGCGCGAAAATGCAGGGCGGTGATGGGGTCGTCCTCACCTGCCATCGCAAGCAGCGTCGCGGCATCGGCGTCCTCGTCGCAGGCGTCCAGCGCGTAGTCGGGAAACAGCACAAGACAGCACCGCTCGGCCGACGCGTAGCCGCCGTGCAGACGGGCGCGGTGGGCTTGACCCATACGGCGCAACGTCGCCATCGCGTGCTTTTGCTCACGCGGCGTAAGGAAATCGGTGCAGGTCAATCGACCGCGCACAGCACGGTCACACAGCTCCTCTACACGCGAGAGCAGGCGGTGCAGCTGTTCGTTGTTATGCTCCATTCCACACCTCAAAGCAGCATACTGGCTGTCATAATGATCATACAAGTGATGAGAAAGGGCATATCGATGGGAACGCCCTCAAACCAACCGAGCTTATCAAACAACGCGCGGATGGGCATAATGAAGGGCTCGGTGATGCTGTAGGCCAGCATCGCGAGCGGGTTGTCGTCGCTGAGCATAAACAGCGAGAGGACGGCGCGCACAAGCATAGCGATGTCTACGATGTAAAGCAGCACCTGCACGATGCGGACGATGACGTAAACGACGTAATCCAAAATGCCTCTCCTTTCCTCTGTTTTGGGTGTAAAAAGTCAGGCGGCTCATACGGTGATGAAGCCGCCTTGACGTCATTGCAACGGTCGGTGTCAGATCAGGTCGCCCTCTTGCTCATCCAGCACGTCCTGCTCCTCGTGAGGCAGGTAGGGAGAAGCGTCGAAGGACTCGATCGAGACGAAATAGTTGGACTCATCCAACGGCGTGATGTGAGCATCCAGCGCGCGGATGGCACCTGCCAGGTAGCACTGCACGTTGACCAGCGCCTCCTTGGGCACGGAGGACGTGTTGATCAGTACCACGTATTTGCGGCAGATCAGATCGACGGCGTGCTCGGCCGACTTGATGCCCGTAGCGGCCACTCTCTTGAAGCGCGGCTTGCCTGCAGGCTCGTCGGGATCGTCCTCGCCCAGATCATCGTAATCGTCAGCGGCGCGAGCGGCGGGACGGCTTGCCGTCTTAGCGGGGACCGTGAACAGATCGTCGTCGGGCTCGTCGATGAGCGAGGCGGGCTCGGCCTTCTTGCGCGGCACGTAGTAGTTGGCACCGTCGTCGGTGTCCTCAGCGGTCTCATCCTCACGGACGAATTTCTTCCAGATATCATTGATTGCCATAATTGTATTCTCTCTTTCCTTTCGTAGTGTTTCCAATGTAGGATCTGCGCTCACGCCTCGGTGTCGCGGAACAGGGCACCGCCGATGCGAACGACGGTCGCACCCTCACGCACAGCCGCTTCGAAGCTGTCCGACATCCCCATAGATATCACGGGGGCACATCCTACGCTACCTATATTATCTAATTTTTTTTGCCAAATGTCAAGACATTCTCGATAAGTTTGTGAGAAATATTTTTGATATTGCTCCGAATTTTCGCATTTTGGGGCCATCGTCATAAAGCCCCGCAGGCGCAGATGAGGAAAATCGGTCAGCGCGCGGCAGAAATCCTCGACCTCCTCGGGGAGAAGACCGCCCTTGTTTGGCTCGCGTCCCGAGTTGACCTCGACCAGAACGTCCATCACCTTGCCGATCTTTTCGCACTGCTTCTCGATTTCGGCGGCGAGCGAGAGAGAATCGAGCGAATGGATCATACACACCTTGTCGGCGATGTATTTGACCTTGTTTTTTTGCAGACTGCCGATAAAATGGATGCGAAGTCCCTCGCGGTCCTCGAGCTTTTCGTAATGCTCGAGCAGCTGTTGGACGCGGTTCTCGCCAACGTCGTGTACGCCGCAATCGCGGTGAAGCGCGTTGATCTGCTCGGCGGTGGCGTATTTGACGGCGGCAAGCAGCGTGACCTCGTCCTCACGCGCACCACGGGCCGCCTTGATGCGTGCGCGGATGTCCTCCACGCGCGCCCTGAGCTGGTTGATATCCATGGATATCCTCCTTTTTGAATCAGTCAATATATTTTCCGTCGTAAAGATTGTCACCCTCGGTGATGACCACGTCGCGCAGCGCCACGTAGCGATCGTAGTGGTAGGTGCTGTCCTGCTCGCTTTCACGCTCCTCTGTTGTGGGGGTGTAGACGATCACGTAGCCCTCGCCGCGGAAGAGGATGCGGACGTCGCGGTAGCTGACGCGGCCGCCGTCCAGAATATACACGCCGTTCTCGCCGTTTTCTCCGTCCTGCCCGACCAGCGCCGTTTCGGGAATGCGGTAGCCCCTGCGTGTATCGAGCGTCAGCGAAACGCGCGCGAAGCGCGGATAGGTAAAGCCACTCGGTGTGACGGTGCTTTGAAGCACGGCCAACACGGTGGGGCTTGTGGGATCGGTGACGACCTGCACAAGCGTCATATCGATCGTCGTTGCGTTCTCGTCGGTGAAGGTGACGGGATAGATCTCGCCGACCTCAAGCTGAGAGGCCGATGCGCTGTCGAGCGGCAGCACGATGCTCCACTCGTAGCCTTGCACCAGCTTGCCGACCACGGTCACACCCGTGCCGTATACGGTCGGTTGAGACGCGCGCAACGATTCGAGCTGCGAAACGGTCAGCCCGTCGAGCTGGGACGCACGAAAGACGTTCTCGTAGCCGTCTACGCTTGAGGCGTGGTAGAAGTAGCCGCCCGTGGCGTCGGACGAGACGTCGGCGAGCGTCAGCGTGCGGCTGTGATACAGCGCCGCGCCCAAAAGCGCGTTGCGCTCGGCACGCAGGGAATCGACGGTGGCGGACATACTCAGCCCCTCGCCCGTCAGGGCTTGCATACGGTGAAGCAACAAAAGAAAGGCGTCGGTGTGCTCCTCGATCTCGCGCATCGGTGCGCCGTCGCTGACCAGTGCGGTCACGGAGAGCAGCTCGTCACGTGCTTGGGTGCGGAGCGAGGGTAGGACGCTGAGCAGCTCGCTTGCGCTTCCGTAGCGGTCGGCAAGCGCGATCTGACGGTCCAGCGCGGTCAGGGTGCGCTGATGCTGTGCCAGCACCGCCGCATCACCTGCCATCGGGTACAGCTGGGAGAGCACCGAGCGCGTGTTGACCTTGGCGCCGTTTTCATTGGGATAGGAGCAGAGCGCCGAGCCACCTGCGACGGTCAGCACCGTCTCGTCGCGGAAGAGCACCGCCTCGCCGCTGAGCGTTGTGCGAGCCTCGCCGTCGGTGACGACGTCGGTCACCACGCGGTCGGAAAAGGACGCAACGCAGTGATACAGAATATACAGGATCATCAGAACGATGAAGATGCGGAAGGCAACGGATGCCCCAAGTCTGCCCAGCGCCTGACGGGTCGCAGTGTTTTTTTTCATAGCCCTACCTCCCGACACAGCGCCAGCGCCTCGCCGATCACGTCGTCACGCTCACGCATCACGCCGTCCTCGGTGTCGGCAAAGATCCAGCGCACGTAAGGCTTGGCGTTGAACCACGTCATCTGCCGCTTGGCGTAGTGGCGGGTCGCCAGCTTGAGCGAGTCGATCGCATCATCGAGTGTCATCTCGCCGCGCAAGGCACCGAGCAGCTCCTTGTAGCCGATGGCCTGCGCCGCGGTGGCGTTGTGCTCGAAC
>JAGBTR010000141.1 GCA_017631215.1 Clostridia bacterium
GTCCAACCCCAATGCTCTTCATACAACAATGAGAGATACAATCTTCACAAATGTTGTTCATAACCTTGACGATAACACAGTTTGGTGGGAAGGCCTTGACAACAATCCTCCTGCAAACGCTATCGACTGGAAGGGCAATCCTTGGGATTGCACCAAGTTCGATAAGAAGGATAAGTCCACCTGCGGTGCTCATCCCAACTCCCGCTTTACCGCTCTGGCAGCTAACTGCCCCTGCATCTCTCCCGAGTTTAACAGCCTGAAGGGCGTGCCCGTATCTGCCATCGTCTTCGGTGGCCGCCGCGCGAAGACCGCTCCGCTGGTTTACCAGTCCTTCGGTTGGCAGCACGGCTCGTTCGTGGGCTCTATCATGGCTTCCGAGACCACGGCCGCTGCAGCAGGTGCCGTCGGTGTCGTTCGCCGCGATCCCATGGCAATGCGTCCCTTCGTTGGCTACAACATGGGTGACTACTGGCAGCACTGGCTGAACATGGGTCACAAGATCCCCAATCCTCCCAAGATCTTCCACGTCAACTGGTTCCGCACCGATGACGAGGGTCACTTCATCTGGCCCGGCTTCGGTGACAATATGCGCGTTCTGCTTTGGATCCTGGCTCGTTGCGAGGGTAAGGTAGACGCTGTTGAGACCGCGATCGGTTACGTGCCTAAGGCTGAGGATATCTGCATCGAGGGTCTGGAGGATATCACGCTCGATACCATCCGTGACCTGCTCACCGTGGATACCGCTTCTTGGCTTGAGGACGTCGAGAACATCAAGGAGTTCTACGCTCAGGTCGGTGATCACGTTCCCGCTACCATGTACGAGGAGCTCGCTGCTCTCGAGGCAAGACTGTCCAAGTAATTGAAGAAAATATGCGAGGGGAGCTTTTTCCAAAAAAGTTCCCCTCGCGCTTCCTTTGAAAACTGCTTGTATAAAAGAAAAATGCCCACCGTTTCGTTTTTGAGACGGCGGGCGTTTTTTGTATGAAATTTCAGACGAAAATGCAAGCGATGATATACACCGCCACGCACACGATGCCGATAGGAGGGAAGAGCGTGTGCAGAATGCGGGTGGGAAGCTCCTCGCGGGGCAACGTCACGCGGTAGGGGGCGTCGACGCCCGTTTTGGCGTAGGTGCGGTAGATGCGGCTGGCCTCGCTGCAAAGGATGACGGAAAACAGCAAAAAGGCGAAGGTCAGAAGAAAGGTGAACAGTGCGGTCGAGCCAGCGTAGCGGTAAAAGCGAGTCAACGCGGGCTGCCCGAACAGACCGAAGACGTTATACAGCATATGGATGACGGTCGTTGCGACGATGCTCCGCGTGCAGTACAGAACGGTGCAGAGAAGGACACCCGCAAAGATGTAGACGGGCAGGTGTCGGATCTCAAAATGGAGCATACCGAACGACAGCGCGCTGTATAGGATGGTGGGAAGCAGACCGCGCGGCTCGAGCGTTGCACACAGCACGCCGCGATAGACGAATTCCTCACACACTGCGGGAAGAACGGCATAGGCGAGCAGCAGATACAGCACCTCGCCCGTGCTTGAGCCACCGCCTGCCGAGAAGGTGTCGTACAGCGTAAAGCCCTCGTCGAGCGTGCCGATACCGCCCGTGTAGATGCTGATGAGCAGACATCCCGTGATGAGCACCATCAGCGACGAGATGAGCAGCAGCAGATGCGAGGGGCGGGGAAGACGCAGACGCAGACGCTCGGTGAAGGCGGTGCCGCGCAGACGGCAGTAGATGAGTCCTGGGATGATAAAGATCATCACCTGAAGAAGCACCACGCCGAGATATTCGTTCTCGCGGCTGAGCAGGGTCGTGTCCAGCAGACGCGAGAGCAGCAGAAGCACGTAGGTCGAGAGCACCAGCAGACAGTGTGCATTGTCGATCCAGAAATGTCGGTCGCGCCAGAACGACCGTCGACCGGGGCGGTGCAAGCGTTCCATTGCTGTGCCCTCCTTTCGTTTTTTTGATATCGGAGATTATGCGCGCGGCGCCGCCTGCAACGATGCCCGAAGCTCAACGGCGGTCTTACATCCCTTGCGCGCCTCTACCAGTGCCAGCGCGAAGTCGAGCGCTACACCCATACCGGCGGCGGTGATGACGTTGCCGTCCTGCACAACGCCCGCGTCGCGGCGGACGGTTGCACCGTGCAAATGCTCCTCAAAGCCGGGGAAGCAGGTGGCACACTTGCCCTCAAGATATCCGCGCTTGCCCAGCACCATCGGAGCGGCACAAATGGCTGCCAAATATTTTTTCTGACGGATTGCGGCGCGCAGAGCGGAATCAACTATCCTTGACTCGTCAAGATTTTTAGATCCGGGCATGCCGCCGGGGAGGATGATCATGTCGGGAGCAGAGTCGCGGTACATTAGGTCGGGAATATCGGCATGCACGATGATGCCGTGCGCGCCGGTTATCACATCCTTGCCGCCCACGCCGACGGTCGTAACCTCAAGTCCTGCGCGTCGCAAAATATCAAGAGGGCAGAGAGCTTCGACCTCCTCAAAGCCGTCTGCTAAAAAC
>JAGBTR010000142.1 GCA_017631215.1 Clostridia bacterium
GCCGCCGCCAACAAGATCGGTGTCAAGCACTTCTGCGTCGAGTACGACACGCCCGAGCAGCCGCTCGTGGCACTGCAGAAGAGCGCAGACTATCTGCACGCCAACTTTATGAAATGATCCCTTTAAAAGAAGGACACCGCACGGGGTACCTGCGATAGAGCAGCATAACCACACAAACAGAAAAAGGATAGAGAAATTATACGTTCTCTATCCTTTTTTCTTGACAAGCACTGCATTTGTGGACACAAATGCTATTTTTCGTTATGAGGTTCGCTTACGCTCACCGTTATGAGTTTGCTCCGCAACCGTTATGATACGATCGCCCTGTTGCTTCAAGCTGCACCGAAGGTGCCGCATAACTTGCCGAAGGCAATCATAACGCTAAACTCGCCGACAGGCGATCATAACTGCATACCTGCTCTGCGGCAGGTATGCCACGGTGTCCTTCTTTTTTGTCCTCACTCGCCAAACAGACGGCGGCAAAGCGCTTGGGTGAACTGCTCCTTGGCAGCAAAATCCATCGCGGCCGTGTAGATGTTTTCCAGTTCAAAATGCGCCCGCGCTGCACAGTCCAGCTGCAGGCACGCCTCCTCCAACAAGGCATCGCGCAGATGCGTGGTGCGGCGCAGCTGCTCACGCACCGCCCGAACACGCTCGCTCACGGTCATTCTCTTCATAGAAACGATGCGCGCGTGTGGAAAAGCGTGCGACAAGTGCTCGACCTCACCGTGCGAGCAGACAACAAAGGCAGTACGATCCGCTGTCAGCATCAGCGCATCGATGCGGTCGGGCAGAACGGGATGATACGACACGCGCACGTCCAGCCCGCGCGACACCGCCTCAGCGGACAGCCGCTCGGTCAAGAGATAGGCGCTGTCGTGGTAATCCTCAATCAAGCACAGCCGCTCACTTCGGCGAAGATAGGTGTCAAGCCGCACACAGCCCGAAAGTCCCACCGAATCACACAGCGCAACGCGGCGCGTCCCTTGTCCCTCCCGCGTCCCGCGAAGAAGACGCAAAGCAAGCCGCCCCAGCCGTTTTTCATCGACACAAGGCGCGATAATATCACGCAAATTGTCCGACACCTCACCCACGCCCGCCAGATGCCGATAGGCGACGCGATAGGCTCTCGCCTTTTGCGCATTCCACCGCTCGACGTCACCGCGGTGCGTCTCCAGCCTCGCGGCATCCCAAAACTGCCCCAGATCGATCACTTCCTCCGCGATCCCCGGCAATTGCGGCTCAAACACGTGAGGCGCGGTTGCATCGATCAACCCGACGCTGTCGTGCTCGCCGTAAAGCAATACGGCATCCAACGAGGTCGGGTCGGAGGAGCAATAATAATAGTCGGCGCGGTAGCCATATCGCTCCCCCTCGCGCGCGACCGCTCGCATCAGCGTGCTCTTGCCCGTACCGGGTCCGCCCTTGATGCAAAAGAGGCGATCCACCCGACCGCGAAAGCAGTGCTCATAATAGGATCGAAAGCCATCGCGGCTGTTGGAGGCGGCAAAATAGGCGTCCTCGCCCGTATTTTGTAACTTGGACTGCATCGTTCTTCTCCTTTCCGTCACGTCCGAAAGTCTCTCACCGATATCCTATGAGAAAAACCGCGCACGCGTGCAAAAAATCAAGGGCATTTCCCATAGGAAACGCCCCTGCTGCTCAGTTTTTATGGACAATGGTCACGCCCACCGGCTCAATGCCCGTCTGCTCATAGACGACGGTGTTGATGCTCGCAATCTGGGCCGGCTGGAGATCTCCCTGCGACTTGACCACAACGCTGATGCTGCTTCCGTTCATCACAGCGACGCAATCCTCAAAGCCCTTGGTGACGAGCAACGATTCAATGTTGGCCTCCTTCTCGATCTCAAGCGCGATGGTGCTCAGCTCGGAAAGTGCCTCGTTTTTGACCGTTTCGGTCGCGTCGGTGCTGTCGATCACACTCTGAAGCACCTCCATCGACTCGTCTCTGGCGCGCTGGCGGTTGACCTGCACCGTGGCGAAATAGTCGGCCGTCGTCTCGCCGCCGTCGCTCTCCAGCCCTGCGTCGTCGGTCATACCGCTCGAATTGCCATAGTCGGCGTAACCGCCCGAGGGGGTATCCCCTTGAAACAAGACCCAATTCAGCCCCACGGCCACGCCGATGAGCATAACGGCACCGACAATGATCCAGTTTCTTCGTCCAACGCGCTCGACCCACTGTCGGACCGGCTTGCTCTTCTTTTCTTCACCCGGAAGCATCTCCTCTGATTCCACCATAGCTCCGCTTCTCATTTCATTCTTTGCTGTCATAATTGCTCTCCTCCTTCATCGATCGGCTTTTTTGATTTCACTGTATTGTATGGCGCACGTATCGCGTTTAGAACTGTTTTTCAAGGTTTTGCCTCTGCCACATAGATTTTGTTGCTCCCCACCGAAAAGGCGGCACTGAGCAGTGCGGTGATCTCCCGTCTCACGCTCGCATTCGCACCGCCTCGACAGACCACCCCGATCCCCTCAATGGCTGGGGGGAGGCGCGTCAGAAGGAGCGGTTGAGCATTCGAGCCACTCCCTACCGTCACGTATTGCTCCTGCCGCTCGATCGTTCCCTCGCGCTCGGCACTTTCGCTGTCCGAGGCGTAGATATAGGTAAAATCTCCCGACAACGACACGACCGCCCGCACCTCACCGACACCGTCGACGCGTGCGCACAGCGTCTCGATCTTTCGCTCCAGCTCGCTTGCGTAGACCAGCAGAGGGTCGCTCTCAGTCAGCTCCGTGGCTGTTTTTTCACGTTTTTTGGTGACAATGTCGCTGTTACCGAGCAGCATAAGAGCCACACCACAGAGCGCACCGAGGATCAGCACCCATTTGCGCCGCCAAAAGCTCGTTTTCGTTTTTTTCGTTTCTTCCACCTATGACCTCCTTATTCAATATAGACCGTGCACGCACAGCCCAGTGTTTTGCGCACCATTGTCTGTATTTGTTGCGCATCGACCCAGATCGCGCGTCCCGAAAGCGCCATGCACACCTCATTGAGCTGACCGTGGCCATCCGTCTTGAGCGACACGCGGCAATCCGAAGCGGCCAGCGAGAAATGCTCCTCGATCATCTCGGCAACCGTCTCGGCGGCAAGACTCAGATCGATCTGCTCACTCTGTTGCTCCCATCGCTCCTTGAAGGCATCGCCGCTCACCTCGCTTTGCGCGATCCAATCGTCAAGCGCGGACGACAGTGCCTCCAGCGGCGATGCTGCTTGCTCTGTCCAAGACACGATAGGCGACAAAGCCACAAGCAAAAGGCAAAGCCCACTCAAAAGACGGATATGCCGCGCGATACCGCCCCCCTCGCCCTCGGGTGACAACAGCTCGATAACGGCACAGCAAAGCGCAAGCACGAACAGCGACATCAGATATTGCCTCATTGCCACCTCCTACGCAAAGGTCGCACCGCACCGAGCAAGCAGGACCAGTGAGAAAAAGAAGGTCATCACGCTGATCGAGACGACCGCCAGCAGATATCCGCACAGCCCACCGATCTCGCCGATCAATTTTGTCTCCTCGCCGCATCCCAACCACGAGCCTATGTCCTCGGCGACCGACAGAGCCCCGCGAAATAGCAACAGCGACAAGATTTCGGGTAGAAGCAACCAGACGATCAGCACGACACCGCCCACACCAACCACACCACGCAGCCATCTGACCCCCGTTGCCGCCGTGCGAAGCATTTCAGCCACGCCGCCCCCCACCAAGGGAATACTGTTGCTGACCGCAAAGCGCACTGCGCGAAAGCCGAGCGAGTCCGTCCGTGCCGCCAGCGTCGTTTGCGCGGCAAGCGCACCGCTAAGGAGCAGCATCACGAGTCCCAATGCCGTTGCGTACCACTTTTTAAGCCGTCCTGTCAGCACCTGCATACGCCCGACAACACTCGAATCAAACGCGCCGAGCATTGAAAAGGCAAGACACAAGCAAAACAGCGGCACGACCGTTTTGCCCCCCAGCCATTCGACCAACAAAAACGAGAGCATTAACGTGCTTTGATTGGCGACCGCCGTCGCGACGTTGCCGCCTATTGCATACGCCGCCCCCATCAGCGGCAGATAGGCATTCGTTAGCGTCTGCAGACCTTGAAAAAAGCCGACGACGCCCTCCAAGCAGCCCATTGCCTGTCCGATCAAAAAGCAAAACAGCACCGTGCGGCAGGCTAGCCCGACGCACTTCCCCACACCTGCCGAGCGGATCGAAGCAGAAAAGCAACCGTAGACCGCACGCAACAGAAGAATGCCGACCAACCGAAGCAACAGATGTAGCGTGTTCTGACCGTGTACTCCCAAGGCATCGAGCAAAAGCCCCAGCAACGCCCGTGGTGATGCGAGGGCGCGCCACGCGTCCGCCACCTCCTCGGGATCGGAGGACAGCACGGCATCGGGAAGAGCGTCGCGCAATGCTTCGGGCAAGGATGCGAGCATCTCGTCGTATTCCGCAGGCAGCACGTCGGCATCGAGCGCGTCACTGGCCGATGCAGGGAGCAAAAGCAACCGCAACACGGCAACGATAAGGAGGACGAGGATCAGACACCGCCGAGCAGCCTCTCTGCCATTCCCATCAGCTCTCGCAGCATCGGCAGGCAAAGGAGCAAAATCTCGGCCCGTCCCGCCATTTCGACGCCGCTTGCCAAATGTCCCTCGCCGCTCTGACGGCATATATCGGCACAAATTTGGGTCAGCACGCCCACACCAAGCCCCTTGAAAAGCAATTGTGCCGTCTTGTCGAGCTCGTGCACAGCGCACAGCTCGCCGATCCATCCGAGCACAGGCTGCCACAGCACCAGCGACGCGCCGCTCAACACCAGAATTCCCGTCCATTGCAGGGGGAGCACGTCGCCCTTGCTCGTCTTGATCAGGACGCTCGCCACGGCACAAAGGAGGGCGCCGCCACACAGCTTGAGCCACATCTTGCCGCCTCATAGTCCGAACAGATCGGTGATCGTTTCAAACAGCTCGCCGATCTTGCCGATCAGAAATCCCAAAACGACCAGCAGTCCTGCCAGCGTCACCATCAAGGATTGCTCATCGCGCCCCGTTTTTCCAAGCACCTGCGTCGTCACCGCCACCAAAAGCCCGATGCCCGCGATCTTGACGATCAAGCTGATATCCATTGTCATATCCTCCGTTTTCTCTTACCACATCAGGATCATCAAGGCCACCGCGCCGCACAGCGACAGCGTCCCCCGAAGACGAATGCTCGGGGAAAGCCCGATGCGCAATCGCTCTGACTCCTGCTCCAGCGCGCGGATCTCCGCCGCCAACCGATCGAGCTGCTCCTGCCGCCACACGCGCCCCACCTCGTCTGCCAGAGCAAGCAAGCGCGCACCGATCTCGCTCGGCAAATGCTCTGCAGATGCGCGACACAGCACGCGCAGGTCAATCTCACGGGGCGTAGCATCCTCCCCAAGATCTCGCCAAAGGCGCGGTGGAATCCCGCGCAAAATATCGGGGAGCGGTATCGAAAGGCAGGAGATTCGGGTATGCACCGTTTGGAGCAACTCCACCCACGCCCGCACACACGTCTCTGTCCGTTGCAGTCGCCGTGTGTGGATCAAGCAATCCAGCACCGCCGCCGAAAGAAGCAGCAAGCCGCCCATCCATTTCAGCCACATAGCGCCTCACCCATCTCCGCCCATTCGGTCAGGTGATAATGAGATTCACCACCGCACGGTCGCCGTTCAATGCCAATATACAGCCCGAACACCGCCGCCTCGCACAGCGCGCGCAGGGGCGGGCGGCGTAGCAAATCCTCAACGCTTGCGGCGTGGGCGCTGGCCAGGATCGGAACGCCGCTATTGGCGACCGACAGCACCGCACGCGCCTCATCCGCACCGATCTCATCACACACGATCAGCTGTGCGTCCTGCGTGCGGGTCGCGATCTCGATGCCCTGCCCCTTGGGATAGTGCGACAGCACGGACAGCGACAGCGCCTTATCAAAAAATCCGTCGTCCAGCTCGCCGCGGGTATCGATCAAGGCCACGCGGAGCGGTCGCTCACCGCCCGCCAGATGCGTTGCCAATGCGCGTAGCAAGGTCGTTTTACCACCTCCGGGAGGCGCATAGACGAGCGTCCCCCGCGGAAAGGCCGATCGAACGTCCCCGACCAGCGTACGACCGATCGAGCGGAGCGGATGAGAAAAGCGCACGCACAGGGTATCCACACGGCGAAGTCCCAGCAGCTGCGTGCCCGTCTCATCCGTTGCAGCCGCACCGCAGACACCAACGCGAATTCCCTCCCCAATGGACAGATATCCCTGCGTAAGACTATCGCGATAGGCATACAGCGAGCCCTTACAAAGAGCGTGCAGAAGCGCGTCCATCTCCTGCTCTGTTAGTGTGACGGGTACACGGCGCGTCTCGCCCCGCCGTGTGACCGAGCAATAACGTCCCACGCGCAGATGCAACTCGTCCCACGTGTCGACCGACGTACGGAGCGCCGCGAATGCCTCGGACACACGGGGCGGCAATCGCTTCAAAAAGCGCTCGGGTGCGCTCTCCGTCTGCCGTATTCCCTGCTCGATCATCTGCCGCATCGTCACGCCTCCCATCCTTGTTTGGTTCATCTTATGCCCGCGCGGACAAGATTAGAACTGCGCAAAAAAAGCCCCACGACTCGACAAAAGCCGTGGGGCGGAGATGATAACGATATTATTTGGTCGCCTTGATAAAATCATTCACCACGCCGACCTGCTCCATCGTCGCGCCCTCCCAGGAATCCCAGACGCTCGCGATGTTGGCGTTGCCCGTTTGGCTCAGACGGAAGAAGCCCTTGCCACCCTGCAGATTGTTCTCCAGATCCCAATACTGACCGGGATCGTACACGCGCGTGTCGAGCACGATCTCAAGACTGCGCTTGGACTCCTCGCTCTTGGCAAGGCGGTTGAGCAACAGCGTCTCATACAGCACGGGACGGACGGTATAGTAGCTATCGTAGCTGATCATCTCGAGCACGGTGGCGGCAAGCTCGGGATCGAGCGCACCTGCGGGGATACCGACCGTGCTATCGTGATGGACGGCGACCAGCGAGTAGTAGCGATCCTGACCCTCCTCCAGCATAGGAACGGGCAGGATGCCGTAATCGGTCTCCATCTTGCGATAATCGAGATAGCCGTTCTTGATGCCCATATTGGCGAACAGCGCCTGCTCTATCAGGAAGAGACCGCCCTCGCTGGGCGCATCCGCCACGGGCATATGTGAGATGTAGTTCCAATCCTGATACATATAGTCCTCATAGATGCGCTGCATCGCGAGGATGGTCTCGGGAGTACCGAAATCGTAGGCGAGATAGCCGTCATCGTCGATGTGAGCGAACTTATAGCCGCCGCCCGCATAGAGCTGATAGGACGCCTCACCGCCCTCCACGCCCCACAGGTCGCGTGCCGAGTTCATCAGATCGTCGCCGTCCAGCGAGGTCGCAACGACCTCTCCCGCCGAGATCATATACTCCATCGTCCACTCCTGATTCTCAACGAGATCGTAAAAATAGTTCATACCGTGATCGTTTGCGATACGGGTATTGAAGAAAACGCACGAGGTCGCGCCCTTATCACGCATCAGCATCTCAGTGACGCAGACGTAGAGGCTATCGCCCAGCGTGTAGGAGGCGACCGCATCCGCGGGCCACCACGGCTGGTCGGTGTGAAGGATCTCGCCCGCATACTGATTCATATCGACGTACATACCTGTCTCGATCAGCGGCCAGACGTTGCGGCTGCGGAGCGTTGCCAGCTGGAACTCGTTGCCCGACGTCGTGTAGTCCTGGCGCAGACGGTTATCGTAGCCCTGATTGACCGATACGTATTCCGCCGTGATGGTCACGCCGAGCTGCTCCTCGACCCACGCGTTACGGGCATAGACCGCCTGGTCCATAATGCTGCCGAGGTACTCGACCACATCGCCCTCCTCCCACGGAATCCAGCCCGTGCCCGAGTCAACAATACCGCTGACCGACCACTGTATGATGTGCACCTTTCCGC
>JAGBTR010000026.1 GCA_017631215.1 Clostridia bacterium
GCGACCAGCGTGTCGATGGGGGCACCGCCCGTGCGTGCGGCGATATTGTCCAGCTCGGCGGCGAGCTCGTGCAGGTGGGTCGAGAACAGACAGCGACAGCCGACCAGCGAAAGACCCGAGAGGATCTCTGCGGCGATATAGGACGCCTCGTACGAGCCCGTCGAGGACATCGACTCGTCCAGCAGGACGATCGAGTGGGGCGTGACCGTGTCAAAGATCTCGCCAAGTCGCGCACATTCCTCGCCCAAGCGACCCTTGTCGATGGTGTCCTCCGCACCCGACGGGAAGTGGGTGAAGATGGCATCGGCGGGGCTGAGGACCGCCGTCTTGGCGGGTACGAACATACCGAGCTGCATCATCGAAAGTGCCAGACCGATGGCGCAGGTGATGACCGACTTACCGCCGCGGTTGGGACCCGTCAGCACGTAGATCATCGCCTTGTCGTCGAAATAGAGGTCGTTGTCCACGATGTCGTCCTCGATGCGGAGCGCCACGTCGGGGTTGTAAAGACCGTCGGCGCGGAAGGCACGCTCGTCCATCGGGCGAATGTCGGGACGGCACAGCGCACAGCCCTTGTTCTTGAGCGCGTGCAGCATTTCGGTGCCACGGGTCAAAAACTCGAACTCGGGCAAAAGCGAGAGCAAAAAGTCGGTGTTCTCCAGCACGTAGGTCTGGACGATGCGCATCCACGAGCGCAGCGAGGACTTGTAGACCTCGTTGATGGCCGAATTGAAGGCAAGCGAGAGCGCCATCTTCTGATTCTCCGACTGCTTCTTGCCGAAGGGAACGAGCTCGGCGATGCAGGTGTACTCATCGTCCTTGAAGTTGAGGCGCAGGATCTTTTCCAGCACGTCGCCCGAGTGGAAGGGCTCGGGGTTGATGGACAGCACGCCCGCCTGCGTGGGGCGAAGCTGGGCGTCGAGGTTGACGCCGATGGTCACGCTCTTGATCTCGCGTACGCGCTCGGTCAGCTCGCTGAGCTTTTGGTTGAGCTCGCGGTAGTAGTCGCTGTCAGCCAGCTCGGCGATGCGGTCGGCCAGCGAGAGGAAGGCCTGACCCTTGACGTTGGGGCGCACCTCGGAAAGACCCGCGTGCAGGATCTCGATGCTGGAAATATACAGCTCGATCTCGGTCAGACTCGACAGATAGTCGTTCGTGTCGCCGCTGTCCGCTTCAAGGCGGCGCAGCTCCATAATGTCGGACAGCACGGGAATGAGCTTGCCGAACATACGCGCGATGGCGGGATTGTTCATCATATCCTCGAACGTGTCCATACGGTAGCGGATGACCGACTCGTCCATCGTGAAGAAGTCGGAAAGATCGCTGTTTTTCAGATCGAAGATGTTGGTCAGCCCCAGCTCGTCCAGCACGAACATCGGAATGTCGGGCGCGTCTGCCCCCGAGAAATGCGCGTTCTGCGTCTCCTTGGTCGGATAGAGCAGGCTGAAATTTTCAAAATTCATACGAAAAACCTCCAAATGGGCGGTGAAAATACAAATACATATTTAGTATAGCACTTTTTTGCGCGTTTGTCAACTTGTCCAAAAGCACTTTGTTGCGGCGTGGGGTACATTTGAATGTATTACCTATTGAAATTTTTGCCGAAATGTGTTAAAATAGATCAGGATTACACACAAAAGGGAGTTATTATGACACCGACAGACGAGCAGCTCCAATTGTTGGAGCAAAGAACAAAGGAAAACAGCTTTGCGTTCAAATGCTTTATCACGCTGCTAAATCTTTCTTTTTTTGTCGCGACGCCCATCGCAATGGCCGTCACGGGCGTGAGCGGAGAGCTTTTTTGGAGCAATCTGTGGGAGATCTTCACGGGTCCCTCTAAGCTAGTCACCGACTATTTTTCGCTTGGTTGCCTTGCCAGCACGCTCTTTAACGCCGCCCTCTGCGGCCTTGCCTGCACGCTCATCATCACGGTCAGCCGTGCGCGTGCCAACAGCACCACCTTCGCCGCCTATATTCTGGTGATTGCACATTGCTTCTATGGCTTGAATTTTATCAATATGTGGCCGCCGTTTATCGGTGTTCTTGTGTATTGTTGGATCAAAAAGGTGTCAAGCCGCGACAATTTGCACATCGCTATGTTCTCGACGGCGCTTGCCCCCTTTATCAGCGATTTTCTGTTCTATTATCCCCCCGGAAGATCGCTGACGATCGGTGAGTTCAGTGTGCTCGGCATCCTTCTTTCCATCGCCTTTGGCATCGCCGCAGGATTACTTGTGCCCGCCCTCTTGCCCGGTATGTCGGCAATGCACCGCGGCTACAATATGTATAAGGCGGGACTGGCCATCGGTATTCTCGGCATTTTCGTCTATTGCTTTATGTATAAGACCTTTGGTATCATACCGCACGAAACGGGCTTTCACTCGAACGAGGCCGAGGAGGCGTTCGGACATACCTACTACGTGTTTATGAACGTGTTTTTTGCGGTCATCTTCGTGCTTGCCCTGACGATTGGCTTTTTCGGCAACGGCAGAAGCTTTCGCAATTACCGAAAGCTGACCTCCTGCTCGGGACACGGACTGGACTTCGCCGACAAATTCGGTATGCCGCTGTGCCTGATCAATTTCGGCGTGTACGGCTTTTGTATCCTCGCCTATCTGAACGTCATTTTCTGGCTGCCCACGGTCGTTCCGTTTCTTCCCGCGGGCGTCGGATTTACGGGCGCAACGGTCGGCGTGACGTTTGCCGCGCTCACCTTCTCGGCCGACGGTCAGCACCCCAAGAACGTCGCCCCCGTCGCGCTGGGATATACCATACTGTTTGCGCTGGTCTGTGCCATCTGCCTGATCACGGGGATCGACCTTCCGTGGGCGCTCTCCACGCAGGCCTATATCAACGGTCTTGCCTTCGCCACCGGACTTTGCCCCATCGCAGGAAGCTACGGCTTTAAGTACGGCGTGATCGCGGGTCTCGTCAGTGCCATCATTTGCACCTCGACCGCGGCTATGCACGGCGGATTTGTGCTGTATAACGGCGGATTTAACGCAGGACTTGCCGCCATCATTCTCATCCCCATCTTCGATTTTTACAAGATCAAGCCCAAAAAGATCGACGATGATGAGATTTTTACGATCGAAAAACGAAGGGCTTGACCCCGAAAGACCAAGAGCGAGACGCGCGACCGCGCATCTCGCTCTTTCTTTTTTGCAAAAGCTCTTGAAAAGGGCAGGGCAATGATGGCGGCGACGATGCCTGCGACGACGTCGGCGGCGAGCTGCTTGCCGCTGTATGCTTTTAAGGTGTCAAATAGCTTTGGTCGAAAGGTTTTCATAATGACCGTCCTTTGATTTGTTTTTTAACCTTGTTATTATAGACCCGTTCGACAGATTTTGCAAGAGGGAAAACAAAAAAAGAGGTTCATCTGTGAATGAACCTCAATCTTCCTCGTCCTCAATGGAAACGATCTCCAGTGCGGCCTCCAAAAGCAGGTTGATGACCTCGTTTCTGGAACGGTCGGTCAACGCTGACACGGCATCCAATTTCTCGATCAGCTCGTCCCTCATGCGAACAGAAACGATCTTGTGGCCGTCATCGCCCCTCCGCTGAGTCTTCTTGGTGATTTTGATCTCTTGTTTCATATCATTCACCCCTCGCATTATAATTTCCTACTAACTTTTTATATTATACATTGGCAAGTTGCACAATGGTATATTAAAAAAGTATAGTCATATATTTAACTACAAAATATAGTGTTTTTGGCACGGGTGGCGTCAAATATTGGCGCTTGAGCGGCAAGAAACGAGGGCAACAGAGGAAACAGCGGGCACAAATTTCGTACAATATGTCCATTGACAAAATATTTTCGATATTATACAATGAATTAAACTGGGTTGATATCCCAATTCGCCCGGCCAATTTTCATTCAAAGGAGAAAAAGACAATGACCAACACAAAGCACACCAGAAAAGCATTGCTCTCGAGTGTGGTCGCACTCCTGCTTTGCTTTTCTATGCTGATGGGTACGACATTCGCTTGGTTTACCGACAGTGTGACCAGCGCGAACAACATCATCCAGTCGGGTAAGCTGGACGTAACGATGGAGTACTCTGACAGCGTCACGACGCCCAACTGGCAAGATGCCTCGGGCACGGCTATCTTCGATTACGAGCTCTGGGAGCCCGGCTATGTCGAAGTTAAGTACATCAAGATCGCCAACGCGGGCAACCTGGCATTCCGCTACGAGCTTTCGGTGATTCCCGAGACGCAGCCCGCCGCAGGTGAGGTCAACCTGGCTGACGTGATCGACGTTTACTTCTACGAGTTCCCCGCAGGTGCGCCGCTCGCCGATATCACCAAGGATCAGCTGACCGACGCCCTCAAGGTCGGTACGCTCACCGATATGATGGCAGAGAATGACGGCGCGGCTCACGGTGTGATCCTGCCTCTCAACGGCTCGACCAACGTTACGCTGAAGGCTGAGGACGAGGCGATCGCCAGAGAGGGCGAGACCGTTGCTGTGATTGCACTCAAGATGCAGGAGACGGCAGGCAACGAGTACCAGGGCAAGGACGTTGGCGGCACGTTTGCCGTCCAGCTGCTGGCTACGCAGTACACCTATGAGAAGGACAGCTTTGACAATCAGTTCGATAACGATTCCACGTATCCCGCAGTAGACACCGTTACCGTTCCTGAAAACAACACCGAAGATGTGGTTCTCAGCACCGAGACCGTCAAGGTCACCGTTCCTGCCGCGTCTGCCCAGGAGGGTGATGACTATAAGATCGTGGTGAGCAACGAGACCGTTGAGACCGACAGCGCGACCGGCGAAACAACCGTCGGCTTTGACCTGACCATGTATAAGAACGATGCAAAGGTCAGCGGCGACACGGTCTATGAAGTGGAATGGAACGTTGGTACCGGCCTGATCATTTCCGAGGTCACGCACAACGGAACCGCTTTGACGCAGGCAACGACCGGCGCGGATCAGACCTACACGTACGATGCGGCTACCGGCGTATTGACGATCTACACCAAGTCGTTCAGCCCGTTTGAGGTTACTTATACCGCTCTTAAGGAGACCTTTGCGGACAATAGCTGGGATATTATTATTCAAGCATGCCAAAGCAATTCCGTTCCGGCATCCTGGAGCGTGGGCGACAAAAAGGCCATGACCATTGGCGGCTCCACGTATGATA
>JAGBTR010000143.1 GCA_017631215.1 Clostridia bacterium
GATACCGACCGCTCAGCGTGCGTGCGATCAGCTTGCCCTCGCGCTCCTCGTCGTAGAGCATAATCGCCTGTGAGGCAAAGCGGGCGTCCGCCTTGACCACAAGGCCGTGTGCACTGCCCGACGGGTACATCGCCTCGTCATACAGCACGATCCTCATATCAAGACGCTTCGCCGTCTCAACCGCCACCTTGATATAGTGCATAAAATCGTCAGACAAATATTCGATGCTCTCGGGGACACCGAGGCGGGGATGCAGTACCACACCGTGTACTCCCTTCTCGTTGAACGCCGTCAGCTGGCGCACGATCTCCTCGTCCGTCAGCGCGTCGTTAAGAAACCAAAACGGAATGGGCGAGAATTCGCGCGCTGGGTGCATCAGCTCTTCGATCAAGCGGTCGACTTTTTTCACAGGACACCTCCGTCGCTCGTCAAGGCTCGCCACAGCGAGGCTGCTCGGTCACCTTGCGGTCTTATCAGCACCAGTATACCATAAATAAGAAAAAATGACAATACTCGGGGAGAAAATCGTCGTTTTCTATGCCAAAAAGGGCTCTTATAAAACAAAAAAGACCGCTGATGATAGGATTCAGCCCCGAAGCACTCCACCAAGAAAAAGCCTTGGAAGTTTGAATGCTTCCAAGGCTTTTTGGGTCGAGGTTACAAAGAAAAACACTTATCGAACCAACACCGTATTGACGAAGAAATATCCATTGCTTCTACCCGTGGCTTCATCCAGCGTGGATATTTTGATCATCACGTTGGTGCGCGGCTCTTTTAGCGGTTTGTGAAGTCGAACGGTCTCCACGTACTCGCCCGGACGAACAAATCCACTCTCACCGAGCAATACGTCGGGCACGGGTTCATAGGTGCCATCGCTCTTTTGCACGAACTTGGGTGTATAGACCTCCAGCTTAATGGCGACCGTGTTGCCCTCGGGATTGGTCAAATAAAATTGAACGTCGCGTCCGTCTATGATCTCAGGCATACCGCAAAGCGCCACTTTTGCAATACCGATGGCGTCGTAGCTCTCATATCCGTAGGTCTCGGCATCGGTGACCACGGGCACACCGACCACAGCCTCGTCTTCAAAATGATCGGGGCCGATGCGTAGCATAAGCAAAAACAGCACGACCGCCAACACCAATATCAGCAAGATGGCGAGCGCCAAGGGGATTTGCTGCTTATACGAAGTATGACATACTCTTCTCATTTCAGATCTCCGCTCTCATCAAGGGTGTGCCGAGGCAAAGTCAATGCGAATGGTCAGAAGACCCAGCGAGGTCGGCGTACCGTTTTTGTAGGGTGTACCGTCAGCAAGATAAGGCGCGCCGTTCAAGGACAAATAGTAATCCTGCATCAGCTCTGCCTCGTCGACGGTGGGCGTTGCGACATCATCCACGGCAGGCGCGATCAGCAGTGTGGTCGCAAAAGCATTCTGCGCATTCATATCTGCCACAAAGCCGCCAAAATCGGACGTATCGTAAAGCGAAAGCGACATATGATCGCGGGCAAAGGTCGGCGTGCCGTCCGCATTCGTTGCGTGCTCGAAGACCATAGATACCTTCAGATACTCCGTTCCCGCTTCGTTACCGACACGACGGTAGTTCAGACCGATGCGATTGGACAGACCGTCAAAGCCGTACCATCCGGGCGCATTGCCAACCGTTGTGGCGGCAGGTGCGCTGCTGGTGCTGTCGGACACGTAGGCAAGCTCGTCCACGTTCCAACGCCCCCAGTCGTAATAGAAGCTCATAGAGCCAAATTCCACGTTGACCACGTAGCGATACGTCGTATAGCGCGCATCTCCGTCATCCTGCACGACCGCATCGGGATCGGGCGCCACGGGAACGATCGGCTCCACCTGCACACCGTCAGAGGATTCTGCGGCGTAAACAGGATTGCCCCACACGCTGCCCAGGCAGAGCACCAAGGCCAGCATCAAGGCCATTTTCTTCATAGCGGCACAAAGAGGCCTTGCAAGCTTATTCGATTGTAAAAACATTTGCAACACCTCTTTCTGTCGTTATGCAATGGTTCTTTCTTTATAAGCCCCCGGCAGGGACTGCCGCATAAGCGGACAGCCCCGAAACCGGGTCTTGACCTGCGTCACCCCAAAGCACGCAGGCGGCTTACAAATATGGATGCATCAAGGGAATCCCCTGACGCGCGGCAACTATGTCAGCAGCCGCCTTGCGGCTTATAAAACCGCGGGTCAAGCCTTTCGAGCTTGAATCAATGGATGGGAGAGACGGGCTCCGTAGCAGGAGATACGGAAACCGTGACCGTTGCGATGACGACCTCATTGGTGGACACATCAGCGTAGCCCTTCAGGATACCGAAGGCTGCAGGCCAGTCAGCGCACGTCCAAGTACCCGTGAAGGTCTCGTGAACGGGATGCTCAGCCTTGGGCTGGGTCGCGCTCATGGTCATGGAAGCCTTTGCGAAGTTGAGGGCGATGCCGGCAGCGTTCGCAGCAGGCATCTCCGTGTCGGTCAGCGTGATTCTGACAGGCATATTGGAGCGGTTGTGAACCATGAAGGTGGGAGCGTCGGGAGCGACGACCGTGACAGAATTAGCGGCAACGTAATCCAGCGCGTTAACGTCCCAGATCAGGTCGGTGCTGAAGGTGTAGGCCAGGTTGGACGCCTCAACGTCGACGGCATATCTGGCAGCCGTTCCACCGGAGATGGTGAAGACGACGTCATAAGAACCGGTACCGGGGGTCTGCACCAGCGAGGACGCACCCTCGGAGTAGTCGTCTGCCGTACTCGAGTTGACCGTACCGACAAGGTCATCCGCAGCGGCCGCGCCGAAGCACAGCGTGCTGAGGATCATGGTCACAGCAAGCATCATGATAACGATTTTCTTCATTGTGGTTTTCTCCTTTGTAGTGATTTGATATATGGCTTTTTTTGGGGATCAAAATTAGGGGATGAAGCTCTCTCCATCAAGGGGTCTGCGCGGCTTCACCGACGCGCACCGTCAGTGTGCCAAGCGTGTTCATGCTGGCACCGTTTCCTATGTACGCAATGAAGGCTTGCGTCATAGCGGTCAGCGAGGGGACGCGTAGCATAAAGGTCAGCGTTTGCACGCCCGGTGTGCCGAGCTCGGTCGCGCTCATCGGCGTAGCCGCCGGTACCGTTACCGTGCCGGGAGCCTCGAGCGTGTAGCCAAAGCCGTACAGCGTCTGCACCGCCGTGCCCGTCGCCGTCACAGCGAGGTCGGAACGGTTGCAAAGGTGCATGGTGATCAAGTGCTCGGAGTATGCCGTATCGCTTACCGTCGGGTCGGACAAAACGTAATCAAGGCTGTTGACGTCCCAGTACAGACCGGAGGAAAAGACGAGCAACGACTGAGCATCATAGGTCAGGTCGACGGCGTATCGGCTGAGCTTATCAACGATGATGACGTTGACGTCACACGCACTGCTTTGCCCTTCGGCAGGGATCTCCGACGCACCGTAAGACGCATCGCCCTGACCGATCACTCGCTCCGCCGCCACGGGCAAGGGGAATGACCACGCTACCAGCGTCAAGGAAAGTGCCAAGAAGAGGGTGATCACACGGCGACACTTGTCACCGACATACCACCGTTTGATCCGCGTATTCATACGTTGTCACTTCCCTTCCTTCAAGAATAAATATGGTGTGTTGCGTGATATACGTCACAAGCATTTGCTTGTGGGGGCGGTCAAGGCGCGTATACCGTGACCGTGATGCGTCCGACCGTTCGGCTGGACTGAGGAATGCCGAACAGTTCTACTGAGAGATTGTTATGAGTCGCTTGACCAAGCACGGCATCCGCGGGACCAAGCCCCATACGAGACGTGATGAAGGAGCCTGTCCTTGTCATTGCCATACCACCGTTCCACGTCATAATCAGGACGATGCCCTGCTCCTTGTTCAAGCCGACGTGGTCGTTCAAATGGAGGTCAACGCGTGAGGTGGACATAGCATCGTGGATACCGATCGAGGCACCGACCGTATATTCTATGGGGCGGTTGGAGCGATTCTCCACGCGAATGACGTTGTTGACACCGTCCGCGCCCGTCCAATAGGAATCGGTCAGATCCTCATAGGTCAGATCGTTGACATCCCAGATGGTCTTGGTATAGACGAAGGTCATATCGCCGCTGATGATATCCACCGCATAGCGTGCTTCCTCCTCGCCACGGTTGACCGTGTAGAAATAAACGTGCTCCGCGTGGGATACGTTATTGGGCGAGTGGTAATCGATGCGGTCGTCGGCAGGCGTGCCGTCGGCGTTCCACTTCAGATAGCTGTCATCCAAAAGATCGACGACGGGATAGTATTTACGCCACGGCGCTGTGTCGCTCAGTGCTTCCTTGGCGAACATCGCGCCGTCGATACGGTATGCGACCTCACCCAGGATCTCGAAGAAATAGCTGCCGTCTGCCATAGGAATACCCGCGCTTGCCGCATCGGGATAATTGGCAAAGGTATAGTTGGTATTGGCGGGCAGAGTCGCATAGACCGTGATCTTGTCCTGACGCATAGGCTCGACCACACGGTCGCGGAAGGCAAACTGTGCCGTCAGCAGGACGGGAGGTGTCGCCTTGTCTCGCTCGACCAATCCCTCAAACGAGACCACGCCCGTCGTGGGCTGTGCGCTCGTGTTCTCGCTCACCTCATCGTAAACGATGGGAATGGGCGTATACGGATCGGTCGGCACGCTGTCAAGATAATACCGCCAGTTTTCAATGGCGCTGACGGTAATGGGGCGCTGCGAGATCACAAAGTCGCGTGTTCCCGATGCCTCAAATTCATCCGACTCGGCCGTCACCACGACGACGTAATGACCTGCATCGATCGGGCGCTCTGTGCCGTACGTCCGATGATATTCGGTGCCATCGGGCAATGCCGTTTGCGCATAATGATAATGAATATTCACGTCATCCGTGAGCAGGTGCGAAACGTCGCCCGTGATCGTGGCCTGTGCCGTGACCGACACCGTGCCCGTGACGTGCTCACTTCTTGTCCAATTGTATTGTCTTCCGTCCAGCGTCAGCCGTGCCGACACGTTCGAAGAAACGGTATACGCCGCTTCGCCGATACCCGTCGTGCCACTTCCCATCTGGGCGATGGCCGCCTGCTTGGCTGCTTCGAGCGCCGCGGCGCGCGTATCGACGCCTGCTCCCGTCACGGTGTCGTAAGAGAAGGAGCATACCGTCTTGACGCCCGAGGTATAGGCGGTGCAGTAGATGGTCAGCGTGCCGCCGTTCTCATCCGCATCCACCTCGGCCTCGTAGGTATACGTCGTCATTCCCGAGCGGTAACGCAGGCTACCCGTCTGCGAGGTGCTCAGCACGATATTGCCGTTCGCGTCCTGCGAGAAGACGGTCGTTACGACGATCTCACGCGAGCCCGAGGTCGCGCTGGTTGAGCTGAGCGTCGTGGTCAGCGTGACCGTCCCCGCCGCCTCGTTATAAGAGATCGCGTTGGTATAGCTGATACGCAGGTTATTGTTTCGACGGTATGGCACGTTGACCGTGGAGCTCGTCGAGGTTCCCGAGAACGCGCCCGTCGCCGCGGAGGGCGGCGTAAAGCTCGACTGCGAGCCGGAATCGTTGCGGTAAACGGGTGTACCGTAGGTGTAAACGCGTGAGCCTTCGCTGCTTTGCAGCATCATCAGCGACGGATGCGCGACGGGCTCACCGTCGTACACCTTGGAAATATCATCGGGCGTCAGATAGTAGCGCATTTTGACTCTGACCGTCAGCTTATACAGCACGCTTTTGAGCGTACCGTCCGTTTTTTCCACCCAGATCACCACCGTTTCGCCCTGCGAAATGGGGATATTGCTACACATCATAGAGGTCTGACCCGCGTAAGAGGTCGCCAAGGTGGTGTTTCCTCTTCGCATCTCTACCGTTACACCCGTTCCCTGGGGGACGGTCCATTCCGCCAGCACCGTAAAGTTCGTGGCACCGGCAGGAAGCCAGATGTCATAGCTCTTGGTTCCCGGCACGAACAGCGTCGTCGGATTGTTTCCCGAGTAGGCATCGAGCAGCCAAATGCCCGCAGAGGTGAGCGCGATATTGGTCAGATCGGCCGACATAATATCCTCGATCACGCCGCTGTTGGAAGGACCGATAGGCGCGCTAAGCTCAAAGTGACCGTCATCGCGATAGATCAGCTGTCCCGAGGACTCACCCGAGGTCGGCTTTTCGATCACCGCGTAAATATCACCCGGCATAGGCGTCGTGTGGTCTGTGGGGGCGTGAAGGATATATTTACCGCCAAACAGAGCGGGATCGTACAGCGTCATCGCGACTGCGGTATATTCACCCGGCACCTCAAACGTTTTCAGCGCAGGGGCCACAAAGTAATACGACATCTCGTCGCCCATCTTCAACGATGCCATCGGGTTCACATCCAGCTCCAGCCGATTTCCGTCCGGATCGGACAAGGTAAAGGGCGGTACCGAGGGATCGGTCGCGCTGGCGGGATCGAAGACCAGATAATCTCTGCGTCCGTCGCCGTCGTTATCAATGATCTTGCCCTGACTGTCCACCAGATAAAAGAGATCTGCTCCCTCGTATCCAAAGTATATGTCCGACTCGCCGGCACTAAGAACGTTTTCTGCCACGTGCGCCACGACCATAAAGTTGCCCAGCTCATCCTTCATAATGCGATACAGATTGAAGTAGCGGGTATTCTGCGAGGTCACGTGCGCGTCGTAGTAGGCAAGATACATATACGTATTGGGGTCGATCGAGTTATCGGGAATGGTCTCGGCATTCGTACCGATATTGCTGATCGCATAGTGCGAGAAGGAGGAGGCTTTTACGATCACGCCCTCTTCGATCGAGATGCTGTAAGGTGCCATATCGGTGTTCTCGCCCGCGCCGACAGCGGCGGTCGCGTTGGAGGGGTTGGTAGACTGTGCATCGGGATAGCCCGAAACAGCCGTGATATCACCGCCGTGGAAGTTGATGGTCATACCCGACGTTTTGCCGTAGCGCGAGGTGATCTGGTCGGTCGTACCGATACCTGCCGCCGCACATCCGCCGTGACATTCAACCGTGCCGCCGTTGATCACGATGGCATAGTCTTCGGCATAGCACATACTCTCGATGTTGTTTTCCGAGTCACCGTCGCCGATGCCCGCCGACCAACGTCCGCCGATGGCCAGCACGTTACCGCCGTTGACCGTGATCGCGCCCGTGGTCGCCGCACTGTTGGTACCGCCGCCGATACCGGCCGCCTGATAGCCGCCGATGGCTGTTACGGAACCGCCGTTGATGGTGATATTGCCGGGCGTACCTTGTACGTAGTTGTGTCCGTTGTTGTTATAGCCGTCGCGCTCGTTGTAGGAAGCACCGCCACCGATGCCTGCGCCACCGCCGTTCTGCTGTGCGTTCGCGCCGTTGGGACGCGGCCATTGCGATCCATCCTCTTCGGTCGCCGTATTTACACGGTTGATCGCGATCGCGGCATCAAGATCGGTCGCCTCACCGAACTGGTAGGCGCCCCAAGCCTCAATGATACCGCCCTCAATGGTCAGCGAGGCTTTTCCATCCACCTGAACGCCCGCGTAACCGCCGCGGTAGTTGGTGTTGTTGGACATCGTCGTCGCGCCCGTGCCCGTCACGTACCAGCCGTTCGCACCCGCCCTGAACAAGCAAGGGGTAGAGGAAAGCGGATTCTGCGGGTCGTAGTCGCTGGAGAAAAAGGAGGCTGTCACGTTCGAAGCGCCCGTGATCAAAAAGGGGCAGGTCGGAACGTAGTAGCGGTTGTTCGCCTCATTCCAGCCCAGATCGATCGAGGCCTGCACCATAGCGGCGCCATTGATGCGCGTGGTGCTCGTGGTTGCATTGTAGCTTGCATCCTTGGATCGGTCAATGGTGATATCCTCAAAGCGGATATCCAGGCTTGGCACGTCCTTGACCGTGACCGAGAAGGGACTACCGATGATCTTGATCGAATAATTCTCCTTGGTCACACCCGTATAGGCGGCCAACGTTTGCGGCGTCAGGACGATGGGGCTGTTATAAAACGCACCGCTCGTCGGCGTCGCGTCAAACACATAGTCCAGTGCCTCGTCTGCTGCGGCAATGCGGATCGGAGGGAAAATTCCGACCAGCAAGCAAAGCAACAGCACACACGCGATGATCCGTCGAGCACTCGTGCCCGTATGACGCTCGTACATCATTTTCCCTCCTTTCCTTCATGATCTCACATTGTGAGGAATCGTAATCTTATTCGTTGCCCTCGTTCGATTCCGGCTCTGCAGACTTGACGATATAGACGTTGATGGGAGCCTCGGCGTTGACGATGGACTTTTCATGCGTTTCGGGATCGTACGGATCGAGCACCGCCTTCATGGCATATTCACCCTCGGGCAAATAAGAGCCGTTTTGCAGAGGCGAAAGACCGATCATTTGCAGATTGTATCCGATCGGAATCAGACCGGAGCGGAACATTTCCTGATAAGCCGTCGTAGCGTCGTAGCCCGGCTCGGCGGCGCGCGCCGCATAATCCTCGGCGCTCATGCCGGCATAGGTAAAGCCGTGGGCGATTAACTCCGCATCACTGATCAAAATGCGCAGCACGA
>JAGBTR010000144.1 GCA_017631215.1 Clostridia bacterium
GTGTAAATAGATCAACGCGCGAGCTGTACGTCGCGCTCGTAATTCAAGACAGAAGGCAGCCAAGCGCCGTCCTCGGGAATACCTGCGCGGCGGCAATACTCAGCCCAAACCTCGCCCGCAGGCAACGTTTTCCACTCCTCCTGGGCAACCAGCAGCTCGGTCATACGACCGCTCGTCTGGAGTGCCTTCCAATCGGCGTGGGGCATCAGCAGTGCGTCCAGCATCGCCTTGCGGAAGTTGCGCGCGCCGACGATCCAAGCCGCAACGCGGTTGATACTGGCGTCAAAATAGTCAAGCGCCAGTGCGAAATCGTCGATACGCTCGCTGGCCACGATCTCCTTGGCGATCTCGCGCGTTTCATCGTCCAAACGAACGACGTGATCGGAGTCCCAACGCACGGGACGCGTGACGTGGAGCGCAAACTTATCGTTGAACAGAAGCAGCGATGCGATCTTATCGGACACCATCTCGGTGGGATGGTAGTGACCGTTATCCATCAGCGGCATAATGCCCTTCTTGGCGGCATAGCTGAGCGTGAACTCGGCAGAACCAACCGTATAGGACTCAAGACCAATACCGAATACCTTGGACTCAAGGCACGGGAAGACCAGGCTGTGATCGTACGGCTCGGCCAGCATCTCGTCGAGCGACTTGGCAAAGCGGGCGCGCGGGCCGATACGGTCGGCGGGGATATCCTTATAGCCGTCGGGGGTC
Source organism: Clostridia bacterium (assembly GCA_017631215.1). Taxonomy (GTDB): domain Bacteria; phylum Bacillota; class Clostridia; order Oscillospirales; family CAG-272; genus SIG644. The sequence goes on from JAGBTR010000144.1 coordinate 715, forward strand.
CAGATGTTCATCACGCAGGGGATGCCCGTCTCGCGAGCAAAATACTCCGAGATACGCAGGCAAGCGCGGCCGTGATCGACCCAGAAGCGACGGATCTCCTCGTCGGGCGAGGACAGCGTGAACTCTGCCGCCTTGGGATGCGAGAAGAAGGTGGGGTTGAAGTCGATGCCCATTCCTCTCTCCTTGGCGAATGCGACCCAAGGCGCAAAATGCTTGGGCTCCAGTGCGTCGCGATCAGCAAACTCACCCTTTTGGAAGATGGCATAGCTGGCGTGCAGGTTGAGCTTAAGAACGCCGCCGATGTTCTTGATCGCGACGTCCATATCCGCCATCAGCTGCTCGGGCGTTCTTGCCTTGCCGGGGTAATTGCCCGTCGTCTGAATACCGCCGGAGAGTGCCATATCGGAGTCGAAGCCGCCGACGTCGTCACCCTGCCAGCAATGCAGCGCCAGCGGAACGGTCAGAGCCTTTTCGATCGCCGCCTCGGTATCCACACCAATGGAGGCGAATTTTTCTTTTGCGTACTGATAAGCATTGAAATTGCACATGGTCATTATGTCCTTTCAAATAACAGTCTGTTTTACATCGAACGATCTTGCGACCGTCTCTCTTGCCTCGGTACGGTCGCGGAAGACGCCCGTTGCCAGCATCTGGCAAAGCAAATTGCCCGTTGCGGTCGCCTCGACCACGCCCGTGTACACGTCTCTGCCGCTGACGCGTGCGGTCAGCTCGTTGAGGTAGGTATCCTGGCTACCGCCACCGATGATGTACAGCGCGCGCAGCTTGCGTCCGATCAGCCCCTCCAGCTCGTTGAGTGTATCGCGGTACTTCTCTGCCAAGCTGTAATAGATAACCGCCAACAGCTCGTCCAGCGCCATATCCTTACCGCAGGCGTGCTTGATTGCGCCCATCATACTCTCCGGTGCCAGGAAGGCGTCGTCGTTGACGTCCACGCGGCAATCGGGCTCGCCGTAGGCTCTCGCCATCGCAGAAAGCTCGCCAAAGCCGTACTTGCCGTCCAGCTCGCGGCGGACGGATTGGATCATCCAAAGCCCCGTAATATTCTTGAGGTAGCGATAACGCTTATCATAGCCGCCCTCGTTGGTGAAATTGGCCTTTTGAGAGGCGGGTGTGACGTCGGGCTCGGTGCGCTCAACGCCCATCAGCGACCACGTGCCCGAGCTTAGATATGCCGCGTCCTCACGCTCGGTGGGGATCGCCAGCACGGCAGATGCGGTATCGTGCGAGGGAGGCAGGATGACCTTGACATCAAAGCCCAGCTCCTCGACAAGACTCTGCTTGAGCCCCCCCAGCACTGTGCCGGGCTTGGTTACGGGCGGAAAGATATCAACGGGATAGCCGAGAAGCGAGAGCAGCTCTCTGTCCCAATCGCCCGTCTCCACGTCGAGCAACGAGGTGGTCGACGCGTCGGTATATTCGACGGCGCATTTGCCCGTCAGACAGTAGTTGAGGTAATCGGGCACCATCAAGAAGGTCTTGGCGGCGGCCAGCTCGTCGGGGCGCTGCAGCTTGTGCGCCATCAGCTGATAGACGGTATTGAAGGATGCCTTCTGAATGCCCGTACGGCTGTAAAGCTGCTCCTCCGAGAGATAGCGCGAGACCTCGGCGTCCATCCCTGCGGTACGGTCATCGCGGTAAGCGATCAGTGAGCCGATCAGCTCACCCTTGTCATCGAGCAGCGCGTAGTCAACGCCCCACGTATCGATGGACATATAGGAGGGGATCTTTCCCTGCTCGCGGCAGGCGCGAAGTCCCTCGATCAGATGGTGGACAAGTCCCTCGGCATCCCAGCACAGCGTGCCGTTTCGGTCGGTCGCGCCGTTGGGAAAGCGATACATTTCCTGAAGATGCAGGCGGTTATTTTCCATCCATCCGATCATATGGCGACCGCTGGATGCGCCGATATCCACGGCGAGATAATAAACAGGGTGTTCCATTTGGCACCTCGCAATATAAACTATTCATTGCATTATAGCATATCACGCGCGCGGATGTCAAGGGGTATTTCAAATATCTTCCATCACATTTCACAAACGTTGCGCGTTTATCACAAAAGGCGTGACGGATAGAGCGTACTGTCGCTCCTTGGCGCGAGCGGTACTGCAACATTCTTATAGCTTTTGCAAGAATTTTATATTGACAACGACTATTTTGTATGATATCATTTCATCAATGACACAGCCCAGCCTCCCACAAGTAACTTTTTTTGAAAGGAACGAACCATGAAGAAGACACCGTATCTTTTGCTTCTGTGCCTGTTGCTCTGCTTGCCCATCCTCTCGATGGCCGCCTGCAACGGCACAGCGGGCACACCGGATGAGCCCGACACCCCGAGCGATCCCGTCACGCCGAATGATCCCATTACGCCCGATGACCCCATCACCCCCGATGGCGGTGACAAGATCGCGCTGGTCAGTGACGGCGTGGCGCATTACCGCGTCATCCGCAGTGACTTCTCCAATTCTTACGTTACGAGCCTTGCCGGCAAGGTACGCACCGCAATCGGTGCGGTGACGGGCATCAAGCCCGACATCAAGACCGACTGGGATGACAAGGATGACAACGCCGCCATCAAGGAGATCCTGATCGGCAAGACCAACCGCGCGGAATCGTCCGAGGCGGTCAAGTCGCTGTCGGCAATGGAGTACACCATTCGCGTGGACGGCAATAAGATCGTCATTGCCGGTGCAAACGACGAGCTGCTCGCTCGCGCGGTAGATGAGTTTTTGGCGCAATACGTCGGTTATCGCAGTGAGAACGACTACGTCTCTTCCACCTCGCTCTCTCTTCCCTCCTCGCTGTCACTAACCAACTCCTACAACCGCACGCAAAATATCACGCTCTACGTCACCGATGAAAATCTGACCTACGTGGACGCGCTCCAAAAAGAGCTCGCCGACGTTGGTGAATCGTTGACGGTCAAAACCTTTTCGGACGACCCTGCCACGGTCTTTGACTCCAACACGGGAGTTGTGCTTATCGCCGGCGCGAACCATATGCCCGCCTCCTCCGTTCCCGCGATCAAAGAGTATCTGAATAACGACGGTCGCATCGTGATGCTGGGTGGTCCTGCCTTTGAGAACACGATGATCGAGGTCGACGGCGAATGGATGACCTATGAAGAGGGTCTGCGCCTCTCGGCTGAAAGCGGCAAGCGTGCGCTTATTCTCGACACCTCCACCAAGGCGACCGAGAAAAAGCTGAGCAGACAGACCAACAACAACGCTGCGGGCTACCGCTGGTCCATCGGCGACTACGGTCTTGAGGGCAGCGAGGGACAGCTCTTCCATGAGGTCGACGCTCTTTCCGGCTGGGATACCTTCCGCTTGGATCTGAACTACCCCAAGGGCGACTATTCCACCATCTCGCTGTATGCTAAGCCTGGTGACGATCACACCACGGGCTTTTATATCGAGCTGCACGAAAAGGGCGGCGTCCGCTGGACCGCGGGCATCCGTTTCACGAGCGATGACTGGGCACATTTCATCCTCACCCCCTCAAACTTCACTTGGTTCAACGGCGGTGCCTCGACCGACAAAAAGGTTCCCGATTTCAACAACATCGAGATGCTGCAGGTCGGCTTTGCAGGTCAGGCCGCTGTCCAGGCGGACGGTCACCACAGCTACTACATCGCAGACGTTGCCTTCTGCACGCCCACCATTGAGCTGCCCGAGACCACCACGCTGACGCTGGACGGTGTCTCGCCGCTCTACGAGCAGTATCCCATCACCAACGCTGCCAACATTGAGACCTATGACAATCAGGTGTTCGTCAAGGAACGCGACTACGTGCTGCCCGAGACGGTCATCTCGTGCAATCCCGGCCGTCAGGGCTTGGGCTTTGAGAATGGACGCACCAGCCGCTTCGTTCCCCTGCTCCGCGTGACAGATGCCAAGGGTCTGCACTCGGGCTATGCGGCCTGGATGCACATTTACAGCAGCTCGACCGACAAGAACGGTCAGTTGGAGGGTGCAATCGTTGCCTGCTTCAGTGCTGTTTCCGACGATTTTTACAATGAAAACGGCATTGCCGCCATTCGCGACGTGGTCGAGGTCATGATGCGCAACGTCTTCCTCGTCGAAGGCGGCACGGATGAATTCATCTACGTTGAGGAGGATACCGATGAGATTCTGGCAGGTGTCTCTTACGTCATCACGGACGGTGGAGATACCAGCGGTCTGGTTGCCGGTGTGTCGCTCTATCACGGCGATACCCTGCTCAAGGAATTCACCTCCGCAAGCTTTGCTCCCCTTTCGGGTAAGCACAATATTCTGACAGTCAAAGGCGCCTACGATATCGCAGGCGGCAAGCCCGACCGCGCCGTCGCCACGCTGACGATGAACGGCGAGGTCATCGACCGCGTCGAGCACGAGGTCGAATTCTGGGTCGCCAAGCCGGAAAGCGAACGCTCTTACATTTACATCGAAGACGGTATGTATATGAAGGACGGCGAGCCCATTACCTTCTTCGGCGTTAACTATATGCCCTCCTCGGGTATGGCTGAGGCGGACGGTGCGCTGTTCGAGCATTACGTCAGTGCCGCCGCTTACGATCCCGACGTGTATGCCAACGATCTGGCACGCATCAAGGAGATCGGTATGAACGCCATCTCCATCTTCATCCACAGCGCCTCGCTCGATTCCAACAACGTGCTCCATCTCGTCAATATGGCAGAGGAGATGGGTCTCTACGTCGACCTTGCCATCCGTGGCTATGCCTACCCGCTGAAGAATTACAGTGCGGATATGGTCGAGAAGTTCATCCATCAGTATCGCTTTGAGGAAAATGACAACATCATCGCCTACGATATCGCGTGGGAGGAGCGACTCGGCACCTATGAGGGCCACTATTCCAGCGACTACGATCGTTATGTCGGTCGTGACATCTGGGATGCTGACTTTACCGAGTGGGTCAAGCTCAACTACGGCTCGCTCGCCAATGCGGAGAAGGCCTGGGGCACGACTCTGCCGAAAAACGGAAACGGCACCTACCGCGTGGATGATGCCATCCTCAAGGGAGATAGCTCGAAATACACCAAGGCGATCGCCGCCTACTACCGCTTCCTTGACGAGCAGGTCGCTGCCAAGATGAACGATGCCATCCTTGAGATGAAGGCGATGGCACCGCATCAGCTCTTCAGCTTCCGTCTGTCCTGGGCGGGCAGCACGTGGTCGAACGATCCGACCGAGGGTCTGTTCGATTATCAGTCGCTCGCGCCCGTGCTCGATTTCCTCTCGCCCGAGGGCTATGCGCTCGGCGCAGGTGAGGATAGAGCGATGCAGGTCGTGTTCGCCAACGCCTATGCACGCTACGTACAGCCCGACTCGCCCGTTGTCTGGAAGGAGTTCGGCAAGTCCTGCTGGTCGGGCTCGGATGACGGTTACTTCGATCCCAGCTCCTCCGCGCTCAA
>JAGBTR010000145.1 GCA_017631215.1 Clostridia bacterium
AAAAGCAGGCACTTCCCCTCCTCTCCGCCGACTTTGACCGTGTGAAGGCTACACTGGAGGCAGAGCAGCAAAAGCAACCCGAGCGCGACCGTCTCGACCGAGAGATTGCCGCCCTTGAGGCAGAGCTTCCCTCCTACGCCCACGCGGATGGACTTACCCGAGAGGTCGCCGCACTCAAGCAACAGATCAGCAAGGACACTGCGGCGCACGCGGAGGGACAGAACGAGGTCGCACACAAGGAGATCGAGATCAAGGCGTCCAAGGACAAGCTCCGCACGTTAGAAAATGCAAGCGTTCAAAAGGAAAAGCTTGAAGCAGAGCTAACCGTATTGACGGCACAAAGCGAGTCGCTGGCGGCACTTTGCACCGATTTGAATGGTCTGGACACGCTACGCGACCAACGGCACGCGGCACAGGACGAATATCGCGCGCTCTCATTGACCGCACAGCAGATGACCGACCGCTATCAGGCGCTCAACCAAGCGTTTCTCGACGAGCAGGCAGGCGTCATTGCCGCCCGTCTGGAGGACGGCGTCCCCTGCCCCGTCTGCGGCTCGCTCCACCACCCCAGCCCCGCCAAGGCATCCGAATCTGCGCCGACCGAGGACGAGCTCAAGCGCGCCAAGCGCGACGCTGACAATGCCGCCAAGAAGGCCGAGAGTCAGAGCCTTACGTGCGGCACGCTGACCGGTCAGTTGACCTCCAAAACCGAGGACGTGCTCGCTAAGATCGCCGTCCTCTTGGGGGATATTCCCTTGGAGGCGGCGGCGCCCCACGCCAAGCAAGCCGCAGCATCGCTCGACGACCGACTGAAGGTGCTGACTTCAAGCATTGCCGCCGCGGAGGCAAGCATCCGAGAAAAGACCACCATCGAGCAAGGTCTTCCAATCATGGAGCAGCTGATCGAGCAGCTCCACCGATCGAGCAACAAGCTTTCACAAGCGATCGCCGCCAACACCGCCACCCTGACCCTCAAGGAGGAGCAGCTGACCAAGCTTTGCACCGAACTGCGCTATGCCTCGCAGGACCAAGCACGGGCGGCACACAAGGCGTTGCTCGCGCAAAAAGACGCCCACAAGCGCGTTTTGGATGAGGTAACGGCACGCTATCAAGCAACGCAAGCGGCACTCGCCAAGCTGGAGGGCGAGCTTGCCACGCTCAAGGCCGTGGTCGCCAACGTCTGTGAGATTGATTTCGAGGTGGAGAAGCAGAAAAAAGCGGAGCTGGAGGCGACAGCAACCGCCGTCCAGAACGAGCGCGAGCATCTGGCCGCAAGACTGCAAGCCAACGAGCGTTGCCTTGTCAGTATGGCGCAAACGCACACCGACGCGCAGGCGATAGAGACCCATTACCGCCGTCTGAGCACGCTCTCCGACACGGCCAACGGTCATCTGAGCGGTCGCGAGCGCATCACGCTGGAAACCTACATCCAGATGACCTATTTCGACCGTATTCTCTACCGCGCCAACCGCCGCCTTCAGCGTATGACGGAAGGTCAGTACGACCTTGTGCGCCGACGCGACAGTGGCGATTTCCGTTCGAGTACGGGGCTTGATCTCGACGTCATCGACCACAGCAACGGCTCGGTACGCCCCGTCAACACGCTCTCGGGCGGCGAGGCCTTCAAGGCGTCGCTGGCTCTGGCTCTCGGTCTTTCGGATGAGATCCAATCCAACGCGGGCGGCGTGCGGTTGGACACGATGTTTATCGATGAGGGATTCGGATCGCTTGACGACGAGTCGCTCCGTCTTGCCATCGCCACGCTGCAGGATCTGACCGACGGCAACCGACTTGTCGGCATCATCTCGCACGTCAGTGAGCTCAAGAGCAAAATCGAAAAGCAGATCGTTGTTACCAAGGATGGCTGTGGCGGGAGCCGCTGTCAGATCGTCGTTTAACAATCCGCGCTGTCTCAAAATTTGCTTCTCCCCCTCGCGTAACTCTCTTTTGACATTTTATTATTGATTTGTTCATAATTTTATGTTATACTAATTTTTGTACCATTATCTATGCAACGCAAAATGCGTAAAGGAGAGCATACAGTTATGTGCAAAAAAGTTGTCATCGTTAGTGATAGCACCTGCGATCTGAGCCCCGAGCTGATCGAGCGCTACGGCATTCGCATCATGCCCCTGGTCGTCAATCTGGGCGACAAGCAATACCGCGATGGTGTGGACATCGATCCCGACCTGGTATATGCGCATTATGAAAAGACGGGCGTACTGCCCAAGACGGCGGCGCTCAACGTCGCGGATTTTTCCGAGGTCTACAAGGAGCTGACCGACGAGGGCTGTGAGGTCGTCCTCTTCACCATCAGCGCAGAGATGTCCTCCACCTTCAACAACGCGCGTCTCGCCGCGCAGGAGTTCGAGGGCGTATACGCTGTAGACACACGCAATCTCTCCACGGGCGGCGGACTTTTGGTCATCGCGGCGGCAGAGATGGTCAAGGCGGGTAAGTCGGCAAAGGAGATTGCCGAGGCTTGCCAGGCAATGACGGACCGCGTGGATGCGTCCTTTGTCATCGACAATCTGGAGTTCTTACATAAGGGCGGTCGCTGCTCGGCAGTTGCCGCGTTCGGCGCCAATCTGCTCAGCCTCAAGCCCTGCATCGTCGTCAAGGACGGCAAGATGGGCGTTGGTAAGAAGTACCGGGGCAAGTTTGCTGCTTGTCTGAAGTCCTACATCGCTGACCGTGTCGGTGATGCCTCGCACATCGAGCTTGACCGCATCTTCGTCACGCACGCAGGCTGCGACGAGGACATTGTGAACGCTTGTGTCGAGCAGGTCAAGGCCATCGCGCCCTTCGGCGAGGTGCTGATCACGCGCGCAGGCTGCACCGTATCCTCGCACTGCGGCAGAAACACGCTGGGCGTGCTGTTTGTTCGCAAGCCTGAATAAACCAAATAGTAAATGGGAGCGTTCATTTTTGAGCGTTCCCGTTTTTCTTTTGCTCACTCAACCATAAGTTGCTTGCAATCTCGGTCGAAACATGTTATAATAAAAAAACACCACGCGTGATATTCTTATGGCAAAAGAAACACACCGCATCTAAGGAGGAAACCAAATGAAAAAACTACTCGCACTCACCGCCCTTCCCCTGCTCCTCCTTTCGCTGACCTCGTGCGAGGTGCATTGGTTCAACCAAAGCTACGACGTGCCGTGGTACGTAGTCGCCTTGATCACTGCGTGCATTATTATCCCCACCATACTCCTTACCGGACATTACTTGTCCCAAAAGACGTACCGCTGTTCAAGCTGCGGTATGACCTTTCATCCCAAGTGGCACTGCGTCATCGTCTCGATCCACCTCGGCGCCAAGCGCGTGCTCCGTTGCCCGCATTGCAAGCATAAAGGCTTTTGCAACCCGACCGATGAATAAACGAACAACTCCCACCGCGCAAAAGCGATGGGAGCCGTTTTTTTATTGCAGGTAGGGCATTTTTCTGTGATCCATGTGGAAATTAAAATGTCTGGGCGGTGCGATCATCTCGCGGGAGAAGATCAGAAGCGAGAGGAAGGACTGCGTCGGCTTAAAATCGTAGACGTTCTGCTCTGCTTCGTCGGTCTCCAGCGACAGTGTAACGACGAGGTCCCATTTTTTGAGGATATCGAGCACCTCGCGCGTGCGCTCCTGCGTGAGCCCCATTTTATTTGCCAGAAACTCAAGCGTAAAGACCCGTCCCTTCTCACGACGATGGAGCGCGACACACGTATCAAAAACGTCCTTATCCGACAGATCGTGAAAAAAGGCACAGTGATCGATGCCATCAAGCAGCGCCCGATCCGCATCCTGAACATTCGGGACCACCAAAAAATAGCGTATCCGATTGGCGATCCCCATGCTCGTGAAGCCGTGATCGTTGACGTATGCCGAATAGGTCTGCTGGTCTTGAGCGATGCCCGACTCGATGCGCTTGATATCGAATTCGTCCGTATGCCCAAAGCAAGCGCGCTCCATATCCCAACAGCGAAGGAAGATGGCATCGTGCTTCTCGTCCTCCTTCAGCACAGCGATCTCCTTCATGCGCGCCGCTGCCGTATCCTCGGGATCCCCCGTTTTCCGCCCAAACAAGCGATCGATCGACACACCGAAGAAGTCTGCGATCAGAGGGAGCAGCTCGATATCCGGCACGCCACCATTCTCCCATTTGGAGACCGCCTGCGGCGTCACGCCGACCACACGCGCCAGCTCGTCCTGCTTGATGCCCTTTTCCTTACGCATCGCGGCGATATTTTGTCCTATCATCGTGATATCCATATCCATTCCTCCGATACAACTTTCGTGCTTATAGTATACCACAACGCACACTTGTTTGCAAGCGAGGTGAAATTGACAAAAACAACCCGCCGTTGATCAGCCAAAAAGCAATCAAACGCGGGTTGTTTTTTCTTGGAATTAAAGACGCTTCAGCACGTCCTGGCACCACGCCAGCAACAGCCGAAACGCCTCGCCAAAGTCGTACGGGCGACCGTCGGACAGCGTCATCATCGTCTCCATCACCGGTCGGTCGGCGTCCTGCAAATGCGACAGCAGCTCTTTTTTCGTTGGATAAAATGCGCCATCCTCCAGATAATAGATGTTTTGCAAGATGAAAAAGACGTTGCGATAGGTATACGGCAGGTCCTGCGCGTTTTTCTCCTCGCCTGCGTGCAGATATCGGTGGCACATTTCGTGGTACACATTCCCCACGCTCATTTTGATGTAATTGATCACGTCAGACTTTTCGTGCGAAGGAACGAGCTGTGCCAGCGTTCCGTAATAATCCTTGGTGCTGTGAAGGACGTGGCAAATTTCCATCGGATTCCAATGCGCCAGATCATCCTTTTCGCAAACAAAACCGCACAGTTTTTCTGCTTCTGCGAGCGTAGAAAACACCCGACGGTAGGCGTCCAGCGTCTCTGTCGTTATGCGGTCGAAGACCACCATCACGTCGATGTCGCTGTCCTCACGCGCCTCGCCGCGCAAATGGCTACCCTGCAGGCCGACATATATGAGGCGTTGCCCGAACTCTTTTTTCAACAGTGCGATCAAGTCGGTCATATAAGTATCCACATGAAACATTTCCAAAACCTCAATTCCTCATTTTCAAGATAAACTTGATACATTTTTCATATTAACAACTGCAACTGCTTGGCGGCACGGAGTTTTTAAGAAGGCAACATCAAGCGCAGCAATATTTGCCCACACACAACAGTAAAGGCGTACATACCGATATGCATCAGCCAAAACATCACGCGCGAGCGTCCGAAATTGCGCCACGTTTCCAGCACGGGCTTGAGTGTTATGTAACAAACGATAAGTACCGCCCCCCAAATCATCACCCCGGCCTCCCACGCTGTGATGGGAATGAGAGAGATCCAAAAGCAGGTCACATACAGCGGGCATG
>JAGBTR010000146.1 GCA_017631215.1 Clostridia bacterium
CATTCCCGCCATCTATACCAAGAAAAGAAGTATGCGCGTGCAGCTGGCGATCGGCTCGTCCGCTTGCTGTCAGTGCACCCGCTGTACCGATCTCTGCCCCCGCAATCTGCTCGGCTACCCCTTGGAGCCGCACCGTCACGTTCGCATCGAAAATGCGATGATGGAGGCGCAGCCCGAGGACGTGCTGACGGCCAGTATGTGCTGCGCCTGCGGCATCTGCGAGATCGCCGCGTGCTGCCAGTCTATCTCGCCGCGCGCGATGATCGCCAAGCACAAGGGAATTTTGGCAGAGAATAAGCTCAAGTATATCGCCCGGCCCGACCAGAAGTTCACCGTGCATCCCGAGCGCCGCTCGCGCCAGATGCCGTCCGACCGCTGGAAGAGACTCTTGGGTATCGCGAAATTCGATCGCGTGCCTGAGTATATCGCCGAGATGGTCGATATGGAGCGCGTGGAGATCTTCACCTCGCAGCACATCGGTGCGCCGAGCATCCCCTGCGTGAGCGTGGGAGATACCGTCGAGGTTGGACAGATCATCGCGACCGCCGCGCAGGGATTCTCCGTGCCTCAGCACGCATCCATCGCGGGCAAGGTTACTTACGTCGATCCGACCAAGATCGTCATCGAAAAATGATCCGACCGCACGCGCGGTCATGAAAGGAGATAGCCCATGTATCAGGCTATTGGAGTTGTTGAACTGAAAAGCCTTGCCAAGGGCGTTGAGGCGTGCGATACCGCGCTCAAGAGCGCGGGTGTCCGTCTCGTGGTGGCACACCCCACCTGCCCCGGTAAGTATGAGATCATCGTCACGGGCGCGATCGCTGACGTAACTGCCGCGATGGACGTGGTCAAGTCGCGCTTTGGCGACGCCATCATCGACTGCTCGGTGATGGGTCGTATCGATCCCGCCGTTATCACGGCACTGTTCGGTACGCAGGTGGCAGAGCGCAAGGGAAGCGTCGGTATCATCGAGACGTTCTCGGGCTCGTCGGCCATCAAGGCCGCAGATATCGCCGTTAAGACGGCGCACGTGGCTCTTTACGATCTGCGCATCTCGCGCGGTATGGGCGGTAAGGGTATGGTCATCATCACGGGCGACGTGGGTGACGTGAGTGCCGCTGTCGAGGCCGGTGCCGCTCACGCGACCATGGAGGGTCTGCTCAATACCACCTCGGTCATTGCCGCACCGCACCCCGAGCTGTGGGAGCAGCGGTGAGTGATAGCGAATAAGTAAGCAAGCGCTTTGCCGAGGGCAAAACGTGGAGGATATACAATGGATGAAAGATTTTTGAGTCCCGAGGGTGAGGGCGCCAAGATGCGCATCGTGCAGGAGCTGGTGCCCGGTCGCCAGATCACGCTGGCGCACATCATCGCCAACCCGGGCGAGATCCTTTACCGCAAGCTGGGTCTTGACCCCGCGGTCGATCACACCAAGTCGGCCATCGGCGTGCTGACCATCAGCCCGCACGAGACGGCCATCATCGCGGCCGATATCGCCATCAAGGCGTCGGCGGCGGAGCTGGGCTTTGTTGACCGCTTCAGCGGCACGCTCATCCTGACGGGCACCGTATCGGCGGTCGAGGCTTCGTTTGAGGCCATCGCCACCTACGTGCGCGACAAGCTGGGCTTTACCGTGTGCGCGGTGACGAGAACGTGATACCGTGAAAAAGCTGATACTGATGGGTCGTGTGGCGGCGGGCAAGACCACGCTGATGCAACGGCTCAAGGGAGAGCAGATCTCCTATTGCAAAACACAGTACGTGTATTATACCGACACCATCATCGACACGCCCGGCGAGTACACCGAGAACGGAGAGCTTGCCGCCGCGCTGGCGCTGTACACCTATGAGGCGGACATCGTCGGTCTCTTGATCGCGTCGGATTATCCCTATAATCCTTTCCCCCCCTGCTGTACAAGCTCGTGCAACCGTGAGGTCGTGGGCATCGTGACGGGCATCGACAAGCCCGACGGCAACCCTGACCGCGTCGAGGGCTGGCTGCGGCTGGCGGGCTGCAAGACGGTCTTCCGCATCAGCTCGTATACGGGTGAGGGCATCCGCGACATCATCGAATATCTCGATGACGGTACGGACGAAAAAACAGAGAAGGGAGTGACGGCATGAGCCTGACCAAAACCATTTGCTTTGCCAATAACAAGGGCGGCAGCGGTAAGTCGACCACCTGCGCCAACGTTGCCTACTGTATGGCACAGGAGGGCAAGAGAGTGCTGCTCATCGACGGCGATATGCAGCTCAATCTGACGCTGTCCTTCTTTGGTGAGGATGAGGCGCTCGGCTTTGTCCAGAGCGGCGCGAATCTTTACACCGCCATCCGCGAGCAGAGATCGCTTGCCGATTACATTGTCAAAACGCCGTACGAGGGTGTGGATATCGTCCCCTCCTCGACGCTGATGAGCGGCATTGAATACGAGCTGTTCACCAAGTGGCAGCGCGAGTTCATTCTCCGCAAGTGCCTGGAGCCCGTGCGGGCGACGGGTGTGTACGATTACATTCTGATCGACTCGCCTCCGACACTCGGCGGCTGGGTGATGAACATTATGTGCGCGTCCGACTACGTGGTCGTGCCCGTCGAGGCAAGCCCGTGGGGACTGTTTGGTCTGGCCAATATGTTCGATTTTGTCGAGCAGGTCAAGGGCATCAACCCGAATCTGAAGATTCTGGGTGTGGCTGTCACCAAGGCGGACGAGCGCAAGAATTACTTCAAGCAGACGGTCGAAACGCTCCGCGAGCTGGAGGATATCAAGTTATTTGACACCTATATTCGCATTGACAGCTCGATCGAGTGGGCGCAGGACATGAGCAAGCCCGTCGGCGCGTACAAAAAGAGCTCGCGCAGTGCGAGAGAATATTCTGAACTTGCAAAGGAGATCATGAACGATGTCAGTAGGTAAGAGCAGCATTTCCCGCATTTCCAAGAAGGAGACCGCCCCCGTTGCCGAGGAGGTCAAGACCGAGGCTGTAGCCGAGGTTAAGGCAGAGGAGAAGGCACCCGCAAAGGCACCCGCAAAGGCACCCGCAAAGGCACCCGCAAAGGCGCCCGCCAAGAAATCCACCTCGACCAAGTCGACCGCCACCAAAAAGGCACCCGCGAAAAAGCCCGCCGCGCCCAAGGCCCCCGTCGCCAAGGCAGCTGCCCCCAAAAAGGCAGAGAACGGCTTCAAGATCTATCAGGTATCGGACGAGCTTCCGTACTACCTGCTGTGATCGCAAATCTTGTTTCCAATTAAATTTAACATACATAGGAGAGAAAAATCATGTTAGTTACTTTGAATGACGTTCTGCCTCGCGCAAAGGCTGAAAAGTACGCTGTCGGTCTGTTCAACACGGTCGACCTCGAGATGGCTAAGGGTGTTATCGCTGCCGCTGAGGAGCTGCGCGCCCCCATCATCATCGGCACGGCAGAGGTGCTGACTCCCTTCGCTTCTCTTGAGGATCTGTCCTCCTTCCTCATCCCGCTGGCTAAGGCAGCGACGATTCCCGTCGTTCTGCACTTCGACCACGGTCTGAATCTGGATATGGTCAAGAAGGCGATCAAGCTGGGCTTCACCTCGGTTATGTACGACTGCTCGACCGACGATTACTACTCCAACATGGGTCGCGTTCGCTGCCTGACGCAGTACGCACACGAGAGAGGCGTTACCGTTGAGGCTGAGCTGGGTCACGTCGGCGCTAACGACGGCTCCGCTGAGAACCACGGCCCCGGCGACCACAGCATCTACACCGATCCCGCACAGGCGAAGGAGTACGCCGAGGCTACGGGCGTCGACGCACTGGCTGTCGCGATCGGTACGGCACACGGCGCGTACAAGTCCAAGCCGAAGCTCGACTTCGAGAGACTCGAGACCATCGCAAGCATGGTCAAGTGCCCGCTCGTTCTGCACGGCGGCTCGGGTCTGTCCGACGACGACTTCAAGCAGTCGGTTGCCAAGGGTATCTCCAAGGTCAA
>JAGBTR010000027.1 GCA_017631215.1 Clostridia bacterium
AGCCCCGATAACCCGGGCGGACGACACGACGAGCGTATGGAGCCCGCCAAGGAAAGCCTTGCCACGCTGGCCGAGATTGCGCACCGCGAGGGTGCGGTTCTGTGCGTGGAGGATCTTCCTCGTACCTGCCTTGGCCGCTGCTCGGACGATATGCTCGAGCTGCTTTCGGTGGATGACCGCCTTCGTGTTTGCTTCGACACCAATCATCTGCTGATCGAGGACAATTTAACCTTCATTCGTCGCCTTGGCGATAAGATTGTTACCACGCACGTATCGGACTATGACTTTATCAACGAACGTCATTGGATTCCGGGCGAGGGCAAGGTCGATTGGCAGGCACTCATCGCCGCACTGAAGGAAGTCGGCTACAACGGTGTCTGGATGTACGAGGTCGGGCCACAATGTCCCGAGCACATCATTCGTGATCGCGACGTGACCATTGCCGATCTGGCACTGAACGCCAAGGAGCTGTTTGCGGGACAGATGCCCACACGCTTTTCTACACCGCATCCCAATCCACCGCTTGGCTGGTGGTCGGAATAAGCAAAAACGAGGAGAACGTATGTTCTCCTCGTTTTTGTATGTCATTGTTATCAGAGCGTGACCTTTAAGATCACTGCCGAAGCCTTGTGCGGCAGCGTTACGCGGATGCTATCGCCCTCGATCGCGGCGGATGCACCATGGTTGGTGGGATAGAACACTTCGACCGAAGTGGCACTCACTGGCAGCGAGCAACTGTCCTGCTCGGCATTGATGCGCCAGACGGCGATGTATGCCTCATTGCCGTCCCAATAGCCCACGCAGCAGTGATCGGCGTTGTAGGCGTTGATCCCAAGAGGATAGAAGGGAACGGCGCACGGAATGAAGGTGCGCATCGTCTTATACAGGCGCACGCCCTCCTTGACGTCGCCCAGCTGTTGCTCGGACAGATGCGAGATGTCGCCGCTCAGGTGAATGCGGCTGAGCATCGCGTTGACCATATTGAAGGACGCCTCGCATTCGTCACCCGTGGCAAGCGGATATGACCACACCGCCGCCTGCTCGGGGAGTAGTGCCGTTGCGGCGTTGGCGGCGATGGTCGCTGTGTGGCGGTAGTCGGTCTGGTCGCTCGTGGATTGCAGATGTGCCACTGACAGCATCGCGTAGTCCATGCGCATACCGCCACTGGAGCAGTTTTCAATGATGAGCTCGGGATGTCTCCCACGTAATTCTTCAAACCACGAAAGCAATGCGCTGCCGTGACCGAGCAAGCCGTCGCCAAAGCTGTCGGCACCCACCTCGGTGCCAACGCCCGCCTCGATGTTGTAATCGAATTTGATGTAGCCGACACCGTATTCATCGATCACGCGATCCACAACAGAGTGAGCGTGCGCGCGTACCTTGGGATGACGGAAGTCGAGCTGATAGCGACCGTGGTCGATGATCTTTTTTCCGTGGCGCATAAAGAAGCATTCATCCTCAAACTGCGGAAGAATTGGGCACTTGATGCCCATGACCTCAATCTCCAGCCAAATGCCGGGAATCATGCCGCGCTCGCGGATGCGGTCGAATACCTCGCGGATACCGTTCGGAAAACGCCAATCGCAGGGAAGCCACTCGCCCACCGTATCCCACCAACTGCCGTCGGCGTACCAGCCTGCGTCGACGCAGAAGATCTCTGCACCTGCATCGGCCGCGCGGTCGATCAGCGGCAATAGCTTCTCTGTGGTCGGGTCACCCATCAAACAATTCATATAGTCGTTGAAGATGACGGGCAGGCTGTGGTTGGGCTCGTTGTTGCGAAAGAGCGTGCGCCGATAGCGCGTCATGCTCGCAAGAGCGGAATCGAAATTCTCACCAAATGCCACGGCAACCTTGACGCTCTCAAAGCTCTCGTTCGGCACGAGCTCGTGATACCAGCCGTTTTCCTGCTCGGTGGGACCGCTCAATCGCAGATAGACGTTGTCGCGCATATCACCGATCTCGTAGCTCCACGAGCCGTTGTGTTCGATCTGCCAGAGCATTGCACCGTCGGGAGCGGTGTAGGCGGCCAGCGGTAATTTCTCCTTGCACGACCACGTGCCCGTGTTGGAGACGGGATAGCGCTGCATCGAGCCCTTGAACATTGTGTCAAGACCTAAGTCGCACAGCGTGTACGACTTCCAGTTGAGCTCGCGCGGCGTGGCGTTGTAGGGAATGTGCAGTCGCGCGGCCTTGTCACGCACAAGACCCGTCATAGCAAAGGACGAAACGTACTCAAGTCCGATATTGTCTGTGCCAATATTGGTCACCGTCGTCCAAGCGCGAAGGGCGCTGATATCGCGGTAGAATTGATAATGCACCGTGACGGCAAGGCGCTCGTTGCGAAGGTCAAGCTCGACCTTGCTGCCAAGCTCGTTCTCGGACGAGCGGTGGGTGACGTATTTGAGCGTTTGCGCGCCCCACGAGTCGGTGTGCTTGCCGCCGTGGTGGCCGTTGGGGTTTTCTCCTGCCACCTGCACCTCAACGAGCGGAAAGAAGACGGCAGGTTCCTCAAGCGCGGCTTGGCGATCGTTATAAGCGCATTTGCGAAGTGCAACGCTGCCGCTCTCTGTGATCTCAATGACGAAACGAATATTATTTTGTGAAAGGTCCAAGATCATTTGAATTCTCCTCCTGTAAAAGGAGCGGCAAAGCAGCTTGGTTAAAAGCCGATTTGCCGCGCAGCTTATTACTTCAATTCTTCTAAAAATTCTCCAATGCGGCGCAGCGCCTCGGTGATATGCTCGACCGAGTAGCAATAGGATGCACGGATAAAGCCCTCGCCGCCCTGACCGAAGGCAGGGCCGGGGACGACCGCGACCTTTTTGGCATAGAGCAGCCTCTCGCAGAACTCCTCCGAGGTCAGCCCCGTCGAGCGGATGCAGGGGAAGGCGTAGAACGCGCCCTTGGGCTCGCGGCAGACAAGGCCGAGCTTGTTGAAGCCCGAGACGATCAGTCTGCGGCGCATATCGTACTCCTCGCGCATCGCCGCAACGTCACTCTCGCACGAGCGGAGCGCCTCGATCGCAGCATACTGCGAGGTCGTAGGAGCGCACATAATGGCGTACTGATGGATCTTGCGGATCTCCTGCATAATGGGGGCAGGGCCGCAGGCGTAGCCCATACGCCAGCCCGTCATCGAGAACGTCTTGGAGAAGCCGTTGACCACCACGGTACGCTCTGCCATACCCTCGATCGAGGCGATCGAGACGTGCGGCTTGCCGCCGTAGGTCAGCTCGGCGTAGATCTCATCCGAGATGACGAGAATATCGTGCTCGCGTAGGATCGTGGCGATCGCCTCAAGATCCTCGCGCTCCATAATGCCGCCCGTCGGGTTGCAGGGGTAGGGCAGAATGAGCGCCTTGGTCTTGGGCGTGATGTGTGCGAGGAGCGCCTCGGGCGTGAGCTTGAACTCGTGCTCGGCATCCGTCTCGATGATGACGGGAACACCGCCCGTCAGCACCGTCATCGGCTCGTAGCAGACGTAGCTGGGCTGGGGGATGATGACCTCGTCACCGGGGGCGACGACCGCGCGCAGAGCGGCGTCGATGGCCTCGCTACCGCCGACCGTGATGAGGATCTCGTGCTCGGGATCGTAGGTAAGGCTATATTTGCGCTTGACGTACGTAGCGACCTCCTGACGCAGCTTGATCAGACCCGAATTGGAGGTGTAGCGCGTCTGGCTGTTCTCAAGCGATGCAATGCCCGCCTGACGGATGCGCCAAGGGGTGGGGAAGTCGGGCTCGCCCACGCCCAGCGAGATCACGTCGTCCATCGTCTCGGCAATGTCGAAGAACTTGCGTATGCCCGAGGGCTTGATCTGGCAGACGGCGGGATTGAGGATGTTTTGATAATTGACCGTGCTCACAGCGAAAACGTCCCCCGATCATCGCCATTCGTTTCGACCATCTCGACGTCCAGCTCCTTGTAGCGGCGCAGAACGAAATGCGTCGAGGTAGACAGCACCGAATCAATGGTAGACAGCTCCTTGGCCACAAACAGCGCGACCTCCTGGAAGGTCTTGCCCTTGACCATAACCGACAGATCGTAGCCGCCCGACATCAGATAGACCGACTCGACCTCGGGGTATTTCATCACGCGACGTGCGACCTCCTCAAAGCCAAGTCCCGCCTTGGGCGTGACCTTCAGCTCGATGATGGCCGAAACGTAGGCACTGTCCATACGCTCCCAGTCGACCACAGCCTTGTAGCCGCGGATCAGACCGTCCTTTTCCATTTGGGCGATCTCGGTCGAGACGTCCTCCTCGGTGCGACCCGTCATAGCGGCCAGCTCCTCGGTCTTGTAGCGAGCGTTCTTGCTCAACAGCTTCAACAGTTTGAGATTCATCGTGCTTTCCTCCTTAAAATAAACGTATAAAACAAAAAGCCCCAACAGCCAACGCTTGGCTGCTCAGGGCGAATTTTCTCCGCGTTACCACCTGAATTCGACCCATACAGGCCGCACTCTATCGACACCTCTGATGCCGCTCCCCCGATAACGGTGGGGCTCCGTTGACGCCTTACGCCACGCGCTCGGGTCAAAGCTCCAAAACTGCTTCACGCAGGACTCGCCAAGGCTCGCACCGACCGCCTTGTCTCTGAAGGGAGCGCTCTGCGTTACTCCTTTTCTTCATTGCTGATAGTATTATTATACATAGCGCGAGGGGACTTGTCAAGAGATTTTTTTAAAAAGTATGACACAAACGAAAAAAGAGGCGCGCGGGGAGAAAAATGTCAGATATTGCCTTGACAATTCGGGGTTTGTGTGGTATACTTTTCCTACTTGTAGGATTTTTGGAGGTGTGCTATGCCCCACGGAAAACACATTTACGGTCTACCCAAAGGAAAGCATATTTTCGGAACGGTCAAGGTCGGAGAAAAAGGACAGATCGTCATCCCAAAGGAGGCGCGAGACCTATTTGACATCAAGGCAGGAGACACGCTGCTTGTGCTCGGCGACGAGCAGAGCGGCATTGTGGTCACCCGTCCCGACGTAATGAACGACGTCGCACTCGGCATTTTCCGTAACATGGAAAACAGCAAGTAAATCATTCTCATTTTATTGGAGGAACAAACACGTATGAACATTTTCTTTATCCTGTCGGTCTTGGCGCTCCTTTGCTGGAGTGGCTCGGATATCTTTTCCAAGGTCGGAACGAGAAACAACGACAAGAACAGCCATTGGAAGGTCGTCTTTGCCGTCGGTCTGATCATGGGTCTGCACTTTGCCATCACGCTGATCGGCGCACAGGTCATCAACGGAATGCCCGACGGTGTCGGAGCGCTCGAGGCTACGAACGGCGGTAAGATCCTTGCCAGCCTGTTCTACACCGACTTCGTCTTTATGGATTTCGTACGCTACCTGCCCGTAGCGGCGCTCTACATTCTGGCAATGGTCTTCGGCTACATCGGTCTGCGCTACATTGAGCTGTCCATCTCCTCGCCCATCTGCAACTGCTCGGGCGCGTTGGCGTTCATCCTTTGCCTCATCTTCGGCATTGGTAGTGCCAGAGAGGATCTGTCTGCGACCGTCATCATCGCCGTCGTGCTGATCACGGTCGGCATCGTCGCCCTCGGCTTCGTCGAGAATATGGAGGACGAGGAGGTCAAAAAGGCCCGTCAGGAGAAGGCAAACCGCAAGTATGCCAAGAGCCTGCTCGCCTTCCTGCTTCCCATCGCTTACCTCATCATCGACGCGCTGGGTACGTTCGGCGATGAGATGATCTTCGCCATCGAGGGTCCCACCGGCGAGGGTATCATCACCGACTACGCCGCCAACTCTGCCTTCGAGCTGACCTTCTTCCTTGTGGCTGTATTCGCCTTCATCTGGATCAAGTTCGTCAAGAAGGATACGCTGTTCTCGGGCAACAAGCATTTCTACCTGGGCGCGACCTGCGAGACGATCGGTCAGGTGTTCTATATGGCCGTGATGTTCAGCGACTTTGAGGTCGGTATGGTCATCATCTCGGCTTACTGCGCGCTGTCCGTTCTGTGGGGCAGAGTCTTCCTGCGCGAAAAGCTCAGCTGGAAGCACTATGCCGCCATCGCGACCGCCTTCGTCGGTATCGTGATGCTGGGATAACGTACAAAAACATACAAAAAGAGGTGTGAGTGATCACACCTCTTTTTTTGGCAGCGTGCGCCGATAGGCACTCGGTGTCATACCAACCGCCTCGCGGAAAACGCGGCTGAAATAAGCAAGGGAAGAGAAGCCGCTCTGGGTGGCACATTCCTCAAGACTCAAGAAGGGATACTGCATCAGCTGCTTGGCGCGCTCAAGGCGCGCGGAGGTGATGTAGGCGAGCGGAGAGATGCCAAAGACCGAATGGAACAGCTTGCGCAGATGCACCTCGCTCATGTCCGCCATCTCGGCAAGCGCGCGGACGGACAGCTCGCCGCCGCAGTTGCGGTCGATGTGCTCACGTACCGCCTCGACCCTCTCGCGCGAGGAGTGACCGACGTATGCGCTCCCGACCGACCGCGCGACAGCGGCGTAGATGCGGTAGAGCAGCGAGAGACACTCGGCGTGTGTGCCGAGGGCGTGCGAGGTATAAGTGCGGTAGAGCCTGCGAAACCAAAGAGCGACGTCGGTCGTGTTCTTTGGCGTATAGACGGTGCTTTTGCGCGGCTCGTCGCATATAAAATCAAAATCGCAGAAGATAAAATGATAGTCCCCCTCGTCGACGTCCATACGGTAGACGGCGTGCTTGGCCAGATACAGCACGTCACCCGCACCGACCGAAAAGCGGTAGCCGTCATCCATCGTATAGGTGCAACCGCCCTCAATAATGTAGATGAAGGCGTCGCTGTGTCTGCCATTGGTAAACAGCGGCTTGGGATGCGAGCGGTTGGTGGATTCGATGACGGAATATATCGCCCCGATATACAGCTCACTCCGCGCTACGTCTGTCTTGCTCATTACGTCACCTCCAAACTGTCGATATTATACCATATATCCGATGCATTTTCAACAAAAAACAAAACTTTTGTTTCGATTTGTGCAAATATTCCGTTTTTGTGCTTTACAAGCGGACGCGTGATATGCTATACTGATGCCAACAAAGCTTCGGAGGTGCGATATGTCATATACCCGAGAACAACTGATGAGCTATGCGCTCTCGCGTGTGGACGTGGGCGAGGCACCCGACGTCGTCGAGGCGGATGCGGATATCGTCGTGCATCTGCTCGACCATTGTACGGTCTCCGTCCCCGCGCAAAACCGCTTTTTTGTAGACGTCAACTGTGACGACATCACAAGGCAGGTAGCGGCGCGCCGTCAGCA
>JAGBTR010000147.1 GCA_017631215.1 Clostridia bacterium
CCGACATACCCGCGCCCATCGCGCCCTCCGCAATGCTGACGCCAAGCTCGCCCAGCGTCAACAGGGTCGACACCCCCAGATGAGCCGCCTCGGCGCCCACCTCCTCGTGCATTCGTCGCGTTCCATCGCCCAGCTCACGCATATCGCCCAACACGGCGACCGCGCGTCCTCCTTGGGATTTGGCATAGCTGACCAGCACGTGCAATGCCTCGCACATCGACTCGGGAGCGGCGTTGTAGCAATCGGCAAGCAAGGTAATATCACCGACCGTCACCAGATGCTGACGGAGCGCTTCATTTTGATAGTTGAGAAGTCCTGCACGAACCTCATCGATGCTCATACCGATCTCCAGTCCAACCGCGACCGCATATGCGGCATCGTAGACCATATGCGTGCCAATGGCAGGGATCTGAAGCTTGTCGATCACCTGTCCGTTGGGCGTGCGGAGCGAGAAAAAGGTCTCCCAGCTGTTGGGGTGCTGATCGATATCGATGACGGTGTAGTCGCCCTCCGTGTGAACGGAAACCGTTCTCACACGGAACTTCGGGTGGCTGATGCCGCGCAGCAAGGGCTCGTCGCCGTTGAGCACGAGCAAGCCTCCCTCGCGAAGCCCCGTCACGATCTCCAGCTTGGCAAGCGCGATATTTTCTCTCGTTTTCAGATATTCCAAATGTGACGAGCCGACGTTGGTGATGAGTGCCACGTCGGGACGTGCTACACGCGACAGCGTTGCGATCTCGCCGCGCGCGCTCATACCCATCTCAAGCACGGCCGCCTCGCGCGTGCGGTCGATGCCCAATACCGACATCGGCATACCGACCACGCTGTTATAGTTTGCCTCGGTCTTGCAGGTATTAAAACGCTGTGACAAAACCGTACACAAAAACTCCTTCGTCGTTGTTTTGCCCACGCTACCCGTCACGGCAACCCGAAGCAGATCAAGGCTGCTAAGATACGCCTCGGCAAGGTCGCACAACGCGCGTCCCGTATCGGGAACAACGACGGCCGACGCGTCCATTACCTCGGGGAGCGAGGGAAATTTTTCACACAGCACGGCACTGCAGCCCTGCTGAAGAACCTGCATAATATAAGCGTGACCGTCGGTGCGCTCGCCGTGCAATGCCACGAACAAAACGCCCTCCTCGGCCTCGCGGGAATCGGTGCAGACAAATCGAAGCGTTCGGTCCGCGCCGACCAGGTAACCGCCGCACGCGGCGGCCACATCGCTGAGCATCATACTCTTCGTGCCGATCTCTATCTTCATAGGTCTCCGTTCCCCTTTCCGTTGTCCTTGTCTCTATGCCATCCATGCGGATAGGCTGCTTTTGCGGCGGCCACGGCGATCGCCTTTTCATCAAAGGGATGCTTGCCCGTCGCGTCAATTTCGTATCGTTCGTGCCCCTTGCCGGCAAGAAGAATGATATCCCCTGCCCTCGCCTCGCGTATGGCCGTCTCAATGGCGGCGGCCCGCGATAGGATGACGCGGTGGTCGCGCCCTCGATCCATACCGTCCAGAATGTCGGTGATAATATTCTGCGGTTGCTCACTGCGGCTGTTGTCGGAGGTGATGTACACCATATCGGCAAGCCGAGAAGCGATCTGTCCCATCAAGGGGCGCTTGGTCTTGTCGCGGTCACCGCCGCAACCGAACACCAGCACGATGCGCTGATCCCCTCGGCGAAAGCCGCGTGCCGTCAGAAGCAGATTTTCAAGTGCATCGGGCGTATGTGCATAATCGATGAACACGCTGAAGTCGACCGCCGTTTCCAGCTTGACCTTCTCCATACGTCCCTCCACGCCCGACAGCGTATTGAGCGACTCACGAATGGCACGG
Organism: Clostridia bacterium; assembly: GCA_017631215.1. GTDB lineage: Bacteria > Bacillota > Clostridia > Oscillospirales > CAG-272 > SIG644. The sequence continues at coordinate 1,835 of JAGBTR010000147.1, forward strand.
ACAGGAACGCCCAGCTCAAGCGCACAAGCCGCCGCCTGCAGCGTGTTGCTCAACGTAAACAGCCCCGGAATGGGACTTGACAGCCGTATGCAGGCACGCCTTGACCGCAAGGTATACGCCACGCCGTCCACGCCACGAAAATCCACCTCGTCGGCTCTGTAATCCACCTCGTGTGCCCCTCCCGAGGTCAGCACGACGCGTCCGCGGCAGTGGCGAATCAGCTCGCGTGAGCTTGCATCGTCCGCGTTGAGAATCGCCAGCTCTGCCTTACGGAACAGCGATGCCTTCGCCTCGAAATAGGCGCGCATACTGCCGTGAAAATCCAGATGCTCGGGGGTCAAATTGGTAAAGATGGCCGCTGTAAAGGTCAGCGGCTCGAGCTTATGAAGGGCCAGCGCGTGAGAGGTCGTTTCCATCACCACGACCTCCACGCCCTCCTCTGCCATGACCGCGAGCATATGATAAAGCTCCGCGGGGTCGGGCGTCGTCATATTGGCGTTGGGATCGATCGCGCGGATCGGCAGGACACTGTCACGGCAGACACAACGCACCGTGCCGATGAGCCCACACGGGATCATCGCCGCGTCAAGCATCGCCTTGAGCATCGTCGAGACGGATGTTTTACCGTTTGTTCCCGTCACGGCGACCAGCTTCATCCCTTTGGCGGGATGTCCGTACCATGCGTTGTACAACCGCGAAAGCGCGCGACGCGTGTCGTCTGTGCGAATAAAAACGGCCCCGCTTCCTTTCATGACCGGAACCTCACGTTCGGTCACCACTGCCGCGGCGCCTCTCTGTAACGCCTCCTCTATGAAGGCATGACCGTCCGCTCTCGTCCCTCGGATGCAGACAAACATACATCCGGGGACGACAGCGCGCGAGTCGATCGTGATGGCACAGACGTCACACGCAGCCATCCTCGTGTCCGACGGGGTTTCCAGGCCCGCCAGAGAGCATAATGTTTCCAACCTCATACAACGCACTCCCTTCCGTCAAAGTTTTCCACGCTTTGACGCTCGCATTCGCCAAAATTTTCCACGTTTTGACGTCCGCGAGGGAGCTTTCCTCGCCTTGTATCAAGTCCTCTGTCCGAACAGATATAGCATAATTGTTGATTGCAAATTCAGTTGACCTTATTCGGTCTCGCCTGCGGTCGTGAAGGTCAGCGTAATGACCGTACCCTCACTCACCGTCTCACCCGCCGCGGGGCTCTGTCGCACGACCTGCGCGGTGCTTCCCGTCAGGTGCTGCTTGGTGCCCGTAATGCGAATGTTGAGACCCGCATTGATCAGTAC
>JAGBTR010000148.1 GCA_017631215.1 Clostridia bacterium
AAACACCTGCGCCTAAACCGCGCGCCGCTTTTGCAGTCTCCACTCGGGGCTTCGCCCCTCCTTCCGACTGCAAAAGCAGTTAACTAAACTCGTTACTTTTATTTTTACTTTTTTAGTCTCACATCATTGACAAAATTACAAGGATGCAGGAAAAGAACACGACTTTTCAACCAAGCGCCGCCCCCTCTGTACGCCGTCCGAGTTCCACACCTTCGCCACCGAAACGTGACCATACGCCTTCGGCGTGTTCTGTATCGTGATGACGGGCTTTGAAAGTTCACTTTCAAAAAATGACTCATTCAGCATTTGAAAGATCTTGTTGAGGTAACCGCAAACACGGTTATATTCGGTCATTTGTTTCATGATTTTTTTGCTTAACCTCTTGACTTTCTCCTGCCGATGTGGTAGAATTGAGGAGCAAGGGCAGGACTTGCTCCCCTTTGTATTGACTGCTGACCGCTATGCGCTGTAACGCTGGCGGTCTCTTCTTTTATACTCTTACGTATTCAAGAAGTGCCAGGATTTCGGAATCTGACCAACCTTTTTTTCTTAGGTAAGCGATCAAACGGGTTTCTTCTTTTCCTGTCATTTCATCGACCATCCTTTCCCCTGCCGAATTCATTGATAAACCTCCTTTCCGTCCTTGCTTGAGGACTATATATCAAGCGCATATGCGCGAGATACCAAACGCTTTTGCTTGGGCGAACCGCCGCCCCACCGATTTACCATCGGTGCCGCCCCTCCGTCCCCCTCGTTTCCCCGGAGTTCCCGTCTCTATATAGAGGATTGAAGTGTAGCTTCGGCCGATATAGAGACGGAAAGATATGCAGTCGCCCAACGGGCGACAAACGTCCTCCCCCCAGAACGAAACAAAAGCGACCAACAAGACAAGCGAAAGAAAACCCAAAGCGGAAATGCAAAAAGAAAAGAGAGGGCGCGGCGCAAGGGCAGATGCCCGCGCCCGCCCTCTCTTTTTGCAAGCAAAGAACGAAAGCATGAAAAAGCACAGAGCAGAACTTAAAGTCCTGCTCTGTGCTTTTTGGTGTACCCGAAAAAACGATCTTTGAAGAATATCGTGTTCGGATAATTCTTGTTGGTGACCCATCGGGGAATCGAACCCCGGACACCTTGATTAAAAGTCAAGTGCTCTACCGCCTGAGCTAATGGGTCAAATATCCTGTAACTTGCATAGTATAACATATTTTTTTGCGGTTGTCAAGGGCTGTCGGTGGATTTTTTCGCAAAAGTTGGGAAATGCGGCGCGCGGGGTGCTCTTACCCCTTTAGCGGCGCGTTTGCCTTGAAGGATAAATTGCAAAAATCAACCTCTGGTTTATTGCATTTGTCGGTCGCGTGTGGTATAATGAAGCCAAACAGCGCTCCGTATGCTGATGATGGGGCAAGCTGTCCCTATTGATACACCAGGGAGGAAAGACGATGAAACTGCGTAATATTCTGACAGGATTTATACTGTTGACCGTGCTGCTGCTTGTGGCGGTTGGCTGTGCCTGCGAGCACGATTGGCAGGAGGCGAGCTGCTCGACGCCGCGGCTGTGTACGCTGTGCGGCGAGATCGAGGGCGAGATCGCGGGTCACTCGTGGCAGGAGGCAAGCTGCACGACGCCGAGAACGTGCGTTGCCTGCGGCAAGGCGGAGGGGGCGACGCTGCCTCACACCTGGCAGGCGGCGACCTGCACGCAGCCCAAGACGTGCGATACGTGCGGTGTGACCGAGGGCAAGCCGCTCAACCACGAAATGACGGTAGCGACCTGCACGGAGGCCGCCAAGTGCAAGCTTTGCGGCGCGAGCGACGGAGAGAAGCTGGCGCATTCCTATGAGCAAAAGGTCGAGACGGTCGCAAGCTGTCGCTATGACGGTCGCATCCGCTACACCTGCACCGTGTGCAGAGATGCGTATACCGAGACCTACGCGGCGCCCAAGTACACCGCCGAGGAGCTTTACACGCTCGTTGCGGATTCGGTGTGCGAGCTTACGCTGTACAACAAGCGCGGCGACCAGATCGGTCTTGGTACGGGCTTTGTGTACCGCGCGAACGGTCTGATCGTGACCAACTATCACGTCATCGCGCGCGCCTACTCGGTAACGGTCAACGTCGGCGGCAAAACCTACGTGGCACAGCGGCTGGCAGGCTATGATAAGGACAAGGATATCGCGGTGCTTAAGGTCCTTGCGGACGACCTCAAGCCGCTTCCCATCTGCGCGCTGTCCGTTCCCACGGGCTCGCAGGTCTATGCTCTGGGCAGCTCGCTCGGTCTGACCGCGACCTTCTCGCGCGGCATCATTACGCAGAGCGAGCGCGAGTTTGACGGTGTGCGGTATCTCCAGCACGATGCCGCGATCTCGCCCGGCAACTCGGGCGGTCCGCTGCTCAACGAGTACGGCGAGGTCATCGGCATCAACGCCAGCTACATCGAGGGCGGTCAGAACCTCAACTTCTCCGTCTTTGCAGGCGAGCTGCAAACGATGAACCTGAACGGCGACACCACCATGATCGATCTCTACTATATGGAGAATGACCCCGTAGCCAAGCTGGCAGAGTATGCCCGCGCGTACGGCTCGGAGATCGGCGAGACGCTCGAGGCGATGATCGATATGACCATCGATCCTGCGACGATGTCCGTCTACGGCTGCTCGGTGGTCTACAATGAGGCGGTGGACGAGGTCGTGCTGGCCGTGGCGGTGACGCCCATTACGACCGAGGTGACCGAGCTGAAGATGTTCTATTTGTACGTGCCCGAGCGCAAATCGACGTACGAATGGGCCTATCTGAACGTGCTTGGCGACGCGGACTACGCGACGGGCATCGTGGGTGAGGTCACCGCGCGTGAATTCACCCCGAGCGACACCGCGCTGGAGTCGAGCGACAGCACGGGACTTGGTACGTCGGCAATCGACCGCTTTGAGGAGGAGGCGGCCTATGCGCTGCACTATCTGCTCGACAAGGTCGACGATCTGATGGCAGAGAATTTCGGCGGCTCGGTCGATATGCTGGGCTTTGACTATTACAACTGACCAACCCAATTGCGCCGATGGGGGTGAGAGGCCTCCTCGGCGCCGCTTGAAAGGAGACAGCGATGACACCTTGGTATGATGAAGAGGAGAAGAAGGCGTATCAGCCCCCTCTTCTTGCGACCAACCGAAGCATGTGGAAGCTGATGCTGTTCAACGTGCTGACGCTGGGTATTTACAGCATTGTATTTTTTATTCCTTTTTCCTTTGATCTGGATCGGGTCGCCCCCAAGCCCGACCGCTCAAAAACGATGAATTTCCTTTTTGCATATATTCTGTCGATCTTCACCTTCTCCATCGTGATGACCGTTTGGCACTATCATATAGCCGAGCGCGTGGAGGAGGCGCTGGCCGAGCGGCAGATCGACTACGATTTCGGGACGAACGATTTTTGGTGTTGGGGCATTTTGGGTGGATTGGTCATCGTTGGCACGTTCGTTTATTTTCACAAGCTGTGCCGCGCGATGAATCTGCTGTGCGAGAGCTACAACCAAAATCCCACCGCGCCGAGCGCGACGGAGCATTGATTCGTCGGATATTGATATCGTGAATGGATTGGAGGATGTTTGATGTTGAAACCAATGTTACGAAAAACGCTTGCGCTGCTTCTCGCGCTGTGTGCACTGTCGGCAACGGTCAGCTGCTCGCACACGCACACGTGGCAGGAGGCAAGCTGTGAGACGGCATTCCATTGCACCGAGTGCGGTGAGTCGAGCGGTGAGCCGCTTGGACACACATGGGTCGAGGGCGCGCGGTGTACAGACGATACCGTCTGCTCGACGTGCGGCGAGGTGATGCCCAATACGGGCGGCGCGCATGCGTGGGTCGAGTGGGATTGTGAGAATCCCAAGACCTGCACCGATTGCGGTGCGACCGAGGGCGAGGCGCAGGGACACTTCTGGCGAAGCGCGACCTGCGAGCTGCCTCAAACGTGCGACCGATGCGGTGCGACCAAGGGCGAGCCGCGCGGGCATATGCCGACCGAGGCGACCTGCACCCAGAAATCGGTGTGTAAGATCTGCGAAAGTGTCCGCTCCGTAGCGCGGGGACACCAGTGGGCGGGCGCGACCTGCACCGAGGGCGCACGCTGCACCGTGTGCAATGCGCTCGGCAACAAGGCAGACCATCAGTATGAGGGCGAGCAGATGTGCGGTCAACAGCGCAAATGCACCGTCTGCGGACAGCCCGAGGCGTTGATCACGCACCAATGGGGGACGGACGGTCGATGCACGCGTTGCCATACGACCTTGACCTTGGATATGATCCAAGAGCTTGTTTCCTTCCATTCCGCCAATTGCGGCGCGGTGATGAAGCTGAGTGGCAAGGCGGTATACGTCCGTACGCTGTGGATCGAGAGTAAAGCCCCCTTTGATGTGATCATCCAAGAAAACACGCTTCTGGCAAGAGGGGCGGGGGCTGTGTGGAGATTTGAGCCCTATGAGCATACGATCACCCCTGCGCTCGGTATGAAGGCGAGCAAGGTGGAATGGGTCGGACCGTTCAATAATGATACCGCTATCCTGATCACGCCCAAGCAGGTGCAGGGAAGTGTTCTGTCCTGCCTTGTGATCGATGGATCAACGGTGCGTGAGTCGTATGCCAACTGCACCTTTGAGATGAAGGTTCGCGTTGCCAACCATACCTATTACGTTACGGTCAGTGATCAGGGCGACGTCTGGACGCTGCTCAGCTGAGCGGAACGGGTCGACTGACAAAAAAAGGCCGCACGGGTATTGCACCCGTGCGGCTTTTTTGATATAATAGGCGTGGCATATCACTTGTGCGAACATAGGCGAGCCACGCCCCGAGGATCTCGCTTCGCAAGATCCTCCGATAGCTGGGTGTGAGGCGGTCGTGGCGCGGCGCATTACTCGCTGCGCAGCGCGATGACGGGATCCTTACGCGCGGCAAGACCGGCGGGGAAGAGACCCGCGACAAAGGTCAGCACCATACTGATGATGATGAGCGCGATGCCACCCGCAAGCGGGAGCGCGGCCGTGATGCTGGCAATGCCCGTGGCGGATCGCAGAATGAGCGTAACGGGAATGCAGGCCAGTACGGTGAACAGAATACCGATCGCGCCTGCGGTGAAGCCGATGATGAGCGTCTCGGCGTTGAACACGCGCGAGATGTCGCGGCGGGATGCGCCGATGGCGCGCAGGATACCGATCTCCTTGGTGCGCTCAAGCACCGAGATATAGGTGATGATGCCGATCATAATGGACGATACCACCAGCGAGATGGACACGAAGGCGATCAGCACGTAGGAGATCGCATCGACGATGATGGTCACCGACGACATCATATTGCCGACGATGTCGGTGTAGCGAAGCTGCTTGGTCTCATCCTCGGCGGCGTCGTTGTACGCCTGGATGAAGCTCTCCAGATATTCCTTGGACTCGAAATCGACGGCGAAGAAATTGATCGAGGCGGGGGTCGCCATCTCGGCGTCACCCATCAGCGAGAGATTGCTCTCCAGCGTTGCGTCGGTCTGGGGCGCCAGATCGTAGAGCGTGTTCTGGAAGGTGTCAAACTGCTCGTCGTCCATCGTGCGAAGCAGCGTGGCGAAGTTGGTGTCGTCGACAGACATCAGCATCAGCTGCTCGTTCATATAGTCGTAGATTCCCGTCATTGCCGCCTCGCCGCACATGGCCTGAAGTCCCTTGATGTCCATCGGCACCTGCTCGGACTTGGGAATGCCGACGATGGTGACCATAATCTGCTCAAGCGACATCGAGGGCAGCAGCGTCACCAGATTGTCGGGCGTGATCTGGACGCCGGGGAGCATCTGCGAGAGCGCCATCGTCAGCATATTGAGCGAGACGGCGTTGCTCGGGTCAGCCTTGGCGATATCCAGCATCTGCGAGATCAGCGTACGCAGCTGCGTCGCGTCCATCATCGCGGCAAAGCCGACGAAGCTCTCGGCGTTGACGGGCGGATTCTCGGCGAACATACTGTGGATCTGCTCGGTCATAAAGGCGTAAAGCGCCTCCATCGTATTGGCGTCGATGGTGCGGATGAGCTTGTCGATGTTGTCCTTGGTGTAGACGGTGCGCTCGAACTTAAGACCCGTCAGCGCGTTGTACTCGGGCGTTGCCTTTTGCTGGGCGATGAGGGCACTTTCCGCGTTCGCCTCCAGAATATAGTCGGTCAGCGCCTTGGTGTAGCCGATCGCACCCGAGATCGAGGTGGCAGCCACGCCCTTGCGGGGGCGAACGATGCCCGCGATCTTGAGATCGATGCCGTGCTCGGTCACGAAGGACGCCTGATCGTAATGCAGCACGTCGTCGCGCACGTCACGCCAGACGGGGTAGGTCACACCGTCGACCGTATAGCTTGCGCCATCCTTCTCAACGAAGAAATCGGACGTGTTGAGCAGGCGGAAGGTCATATTCAGAAAATCGTCGTAGGAGTAGGGCTCGAGCGGCGTGGTGTCATACTCGCCCTTGGTCATCAGGTCCTCCATAATGCCCTCAAGCTCGCCCTGATCCAGCACGCCCAGCATATACAGCGCCATTTTGCTGATCTGGTTGTTGCTGCTGATGACCAGCACCAGCTCGTCGTGCGCGTCGGGCCACTCGCCCGCCACAACCTCGTACTGCTGATCAAGCAGCGCGGGTGCGTCGATCATTTCGGACATAATGCCAAGTCCGCCCATACCCGAGGCCGCCATCATTTCGCTCATTCCCGAGAACGAGCCGCCCATATTGTCGAAGATGGCGGTGGGGTTGACCTGCGTCTTGCCGTCGGCGGTGAAGACCTGCAGATCAAAATCGTAGGTGTACTGAATATCGTTGACGTAGCTCGCGAGCAGCTCCTCGTTGGCATCCAGATGCGCCTTGAAGGCGGTGAGGTCGTTGCTGACGGTCGCGCTCATGGCCGACATCATCGTGCCGAGCGAATCGTCGACGTGGATCATATTGGAATCGGCGTGATTCTGACTTTCGTCGACCGCCGTCATCGCCCCCAGCATCGCCGACATATCCTGCGTCTCGCGCTGGATGGTCAGCGGGTAGGTGGACAGCGTGTCCTCCTGCACCGTTGCGATGAACAGATTGACACCGTTGGACAGCGCGAGAATGAGCGCGATGCCGATGATGCCGATGCTGCCCGCAAACGAGGTCAAGAGGGTGCGCGTTTTCTTGGTCATCAGATTCTGGAAGGACAGCGAGAGTGCCGTGAAGAACGACATCGAGCGCTTGCCCTTGCCCGTGCCGTCGTCGCGGCGGCTCTGACGCTTTTTCTCCTTTTTCGCCTCGGCAAGTGCGGCGCGCTTTTGCTCGGCGTCGCGCTCGGCCTCCTCGGGCGTGTAGGGCTTGGAGTCACCGACCACCTGACCGTCCACCAGTCGCACGATGCGGTTGGCGTACGTCTCGGCCAGCTCGGGGTTGTGCGTGACCATCAGAATGAGCTTATCCTTGGAAATGTCCTTGAGGATCTCCATGATCTGGACGCTGGTCACCGTATCAAGCGCACCCGTCGGCTCGTCGGCCAGCAGGATATCGGGGTCGTTGACCAGCGCACGCGCGATGGCCACGCGCTGCATCTGACCGCCCGACATCTGGTTGGGACGCTTGCGGATCTGGTCGCCAAGACCTACCTTTTCCAGCGCCTCGATCGCGCGTCTGCGGCGCTCGGCACGCGAAACGCCCGACAGCGTCAGCGCCAGCTCGACGTTGGCAAGCACAGTCTGGTGGGGGATGAGATTATAGCTTTGAAAGACAAATCCGATGGAGTGGTTGCGGTAGGTGTCCCAATCGGCATCGCGGTATTCGCGCGTTGAGCGGCCGTTGATGACGAGGTCACCCTCCGAGTAGCGGTCAAGACCGCCGAGGATGTTGAGCAGCGTGGTCTTTCCGCAGCCCGACGGGCCAAGCACAGCGACGAATTCGCTGTCGCGGAAGGCCAGATCCACACCGCGCAGGGCAGGGACGCTTTCCTCTTGCCCCTTGCCGATGGCGTAGGATTTGACGATACCCTTGAGTTGAAGCATAACAAACCTTCTTTCCAAACGAATTTTTCCGTGACCGACGCCGACGGCATCGGCGTGACCATAGAAGAATGATGGTGATATTATATAAACAATATAGGCGCTGTGTCAAGTGGATCGGAGCGGAGTTTTAAGAAAATTTACGAAGTAGTCTTATTTTATACCAAAAGATGCGCAAAATACGGCAATGCGTGTCGGAAAGGCGGACAAAAGATGCAACCGCAATGGATGACGGAATTGGAGATATATGATCGATGGATGGTCGAGACTGCGCTGCAAACGGAGCGCGGCAGCGGGCTTGCCTGCGGGAGGGATTACGATCTGCTCCTTTTGCGCGGCGATACGGTGATCTCCTATACGGCAGATGTGGCAGGACAGACGGACAATCTCTCGCAGATCGGGGAGATGGACGACGCGCTCCTTGCGCGTATCGTCTCCTTTTTGCACGAGCCGACGCACGAGCTGGCGGCCGCCGTTTTGCCCAATGAGCAACGCGTGGCCGTGGTCTTGCCCGCGGCGGGAGACGTTGGCGGCGAGGGACTCGTCCTTTTGCCGCACGCCGACAAGGCAACGGTTGGACGAGTGCTCGATCGCGCCTTTGACCGCGAGACCTGCTGGTTGACCGATCCCCCGACCTCGTGTGGTACCAAGGCGTCGGCGTGCGAGGTCGCGCTTGAGCATCTGCTGCGGAGCGGTCTGCGACTACTGGATCGCCATATGGGCTCGGCGCGTATGCTGCCCGTGCGCGACCGCCGAAATATGTCGCTGTATCTGTGTGCGCTGCACGACCTGCTCCGCACCTTTTGGGACGGCGCGCCGCCTGCCGACCGACTCCGTCCCTTTCCCATCGCCTATCCCTTCCACGGCACCTTCTGCCCGGCCCACGCCGCTTGGATGGCGCTGTGCTTTGCCGTCGGACTGAAGCGTCTTCTGCCGCCCGAACGGTATCCGTCCCGCTCGGTCGCCGACCACGAGCGACTTCTGCCGATGATCGAGATCGCGGCGGGAAACCGAACGAGATTGCCCGACGAGTGGCGGGAATGCGCACGGATGGCGGAGCATCTGGGCATGTTTTTTGATGTCCGACGGACAAGACACAGCATCCTTGTGCGGCTGTGTCCGCTCGTGCCCGCGTCCGAGCGCGAGTTTGCCGTCCGCGCCGCGCTCGCGGATGAGCTGTGGAAAAATCCGCCGGAAAAGAGACCGCTTTTGCCTTGACAAAAGGGGAGGCGCGTGCTATACTATGGTCAGCAGGGGAGCGATCCTCCGCCATCCCACGACTGATCCCAATAAGGAGAATTGTAATATGGAGCAATTGAGATTCGGAGCGAATTACGTACATAGCAACAAGTGGTTCCGCGATTGGGTGGAGCTGGATCTGACCTGCACCGAGCGCGATATCGAGACTCTCGCCTCGCTGGGACTCGACCATATCCGTATGCATCTGATGTGGGATATCTTCCAGCCCGAGAAGCACCGCGTGTGCGAGGCTGCCATGAAAAATCTGCGCGCATCGCTCGATATCTGCCACCGCCACGGCATCGACGTGCTGGTCACTGTGTTCGACGGCTATATGAGCGGCTTCATCTTTACGCCCGATTGGGTCAAGGGACATCGCTTTATGGCCGACGCCGATATCATCGAGGGCGAGCTGTGGCTGCTCGAGCAGCTGGCCGCCGCCATCGGTGACCACCCCGCGCTTTTGGGTATCGACCTTGGCAACGAGCTGAATATGTTCGCCTACGGTGAGCGCTTCGACAGCATCACGGTCGACGAGGGCGACGCTTGGAATAATTTGCTGTGCGACAAGTGCGCCGCGCTGTTCCCGAATAAGGTCGTCGTCAACGGCACCGACCACTCGTCGTGGTTCTTCCCGTCGCACGCCTTCCGCCGCTCCACGCTGGCGAATACGGGCACGCTGACCTCGCTCCACACCTGGATCGAGTTCACGCAGGCGCGCCGCTACGGCGACGAGAGCCCTCACGTGATGCACCTGCAGGACTTTATGATCGAGATGGCGCGCGCCTATGCGGTCGACCCCAAGCGACCGGTCTGGGTGCAGGAATTCGGCATCGCCGATCTGTGGCTCGCACCCGAGCGCCACGAGAACTTCCTGCGCACCGCGATGAAGAACGCCGCCACCTGCGAGGGTCTCTTTGGTTTCACCTACTGGTGCTCGCACGACCTCAAGCGCGAGTGGACGGGCTTCGATCAGGACGATCACGGTAAACCCTTCTTCCGCCCCTTCCATCCGCTCGAGTATGAGCTGGGTCTGATCTACAACGACAACCGCGTCAAGGAGCGCGGACTCATCCTGCGCGACATCGCGGCCGAGCTTAAGGCAAGCTACAAGCCGCTCAAGAAGGAGACGGCCATCATCGTCGACGACGCAGCCTTCGAGGGCTGGAAGTACGGCGAGAAGTACGTCGCCATGGCCGAGGACGGCATCTGGTCGCAGTTCGTCCTGCGCGAGAACGCCGACAACGCCGACTACCTCGCCGCAAGAGGCATCGAGAGAGTGGTTGAGGTGTGAACGATACAAAAAAGAGAAGCCGCAAGGCTTCTCTTTTTTTCTGGCACCCGCAACAGGAATCGAACCTGTAACTACCCCTTAGGAGGGGGCTATTATATCCATTTAACTATGCAGGCGTGAGGGTATTATAACACAGCGTGTGAAAAAATGCAAGCCTTTCGCGTGTGTTTTTTAAAGAAAAAAGGCAGACGCGGGGGCATCTGCCTTTGGGTATCGGTTTATTCCTCGGGCGGCGCGGCAAGCGCGGTCTTTTTTGCCTTGCGATCCTTCAGATACCACGGCAGGTAGGAGAGGGCAAACATGGTCAGAATGACGGCGGCCATTACGCAGGCGCGCAGGGCGAAGTTGGGGGGCAGGATGTCCAGAATGGAGGGCGTCTCCTCGGGCTCTGCCAAGAACAGATAGTTTGCGCCAGGTCCTTGCAGGCGGTTGGTGATGTAGGCGATGACGGCCAGCACCGACAGCAGCGACAGCGCCTTGACGGCCGAGCGGATCGTGGGACGCATCTTGTGGACGAAGATCATATAGAAGATGATGAGATAGCCCAGCGTATGCTCGCACCAGAACTGGTAGTAACGGAAGCGCGTCGGTCCGGTGTAGGAGATGACGGTCGGCGTGACAAGGGCAAAGATCGTGCCCGAGAACAGCCAGAAATAGGAAAAATCAAACAGCGTCTGCGAGCCCGTGACGGCCAGATAGCTGGCAAAGATAAGCGCCCAGCCGCATACGGTGATGGGCAGGTGGTCGATGGGGTTGGGGTTCAGCGCCGGCACGCCGACCAAGCGCCAGAAGTAGGACATCTCGGTGACGATGGCGGCAAACGCCAGCGTGAAGCGGATGGCGCGGTCGTATTTGCAGTTGCGCAGGCGGTCGCGGTAGCGGTAGATGAGAACGACCAGCACCGCGGCGATGATGATGGGGGCGAAATGCGCCAGCGTAAAATTGTGGAATTCGATCGTCTCGCCGACGCCGAAGAAATAGTCGAGCGATTGCTTCAATGCTTCTTTCATAGATGTCTCCTTTGCGATGTGCCCACGGAACACGCGGGCGACGGTTGTGCGTAACGTATACAGTATATCACAAACGCTCAAAAAAAGCAAGACGGGGGGCGCTTTTAAAAAAGAAAAAGAAAAACTTGAAAAAAATTCAAAAAAGGCTTGACACAAGGATGACTTTGTGATACAATATACTGCCGCATAATGTCGGGCAAAAGTGTAACGGCTTGCCGCTACCCCCACCATTAGCGAGTCTAAAATGAAAGAGAGGTGCTTTTCGTGTTCGCAATTATTGAAACCGGCGGAAAGCAGTACAAGGTCACGGAGCAAGACATCATCTACGTCGAGAAGATCGACGCCGAGGACAACAGCACGGTCGAGTTCCAGGTCGTTGCACTGTCGAACGACAATGGCTTTAAGGTTGGCGCTCCCTACGTTGAGGGTGCTAAGGTCACTGCCACCGTTGTTAAGCAGGTCAAGGGCAAGAAGATCTACGTTCTGAAGTACAAGGCTAAGAAGAACGAGAAGAAGAAGATCGGTCACCGTCAGCCCTACACCAAGGTCCAGATCACCGCGATCGAGGCGTAAGGTGCGTCCTAACACATGACGAAAATTGTGTTTTTCCACACAGACGGTCATTTCTACGGCTTTGAGGAGCACGGGCACACCGGCTATGCCGAGTCGGGCGAGGACATCCTTTGCTCGGCACTGAGTGCTATGACCATGCTGATCATCAATACCGTGCTTGTGTCGTACGCCACCGATCTTGATTACAGGATCGACGATGAAACGACGGACATCTCGGTTCGCTGTCGCGCCGCTCTTCCTCAGTATGAGGAGGACGACCGCAAGACGTATGCGATCTCGGGTCTGTTTCACGGCTACTATCAGCAGATCAAGGACCTGACCGAGGAGTATTACGACTACCTCGAGGTTGAGCTCGTTGAGAAGCCCTTTGAAGAGTGATCGTTACACACCCGCTCCCGCCCTCGGGAGTAACCATTGAAATTGGGAGGTAAGAATGATGTTGAAGCTCAGTTTGCAGTTCTTTGCTCACAAGAAAGGTGTCGGTTCTACCAAGAACGGCCGCGACAGCGAATCCAAGCGCCTTGGCGTGAAGAAGGCTGACGGTCAGAATGTTATCGCCGGCAACATCATCGTTCGCCAGAGAGGCACTGCCATCCACCCCGGTAACAACGTTGGTATCGGTAAGGATGACACTCTGTTCGCTCTGATCGACGGTAAGGTTAAGTTTGAGCAGAAGACCAAGGACAAGAAGCAGGTCAGCGTTTACGCCGACTAAGCCACGTCCGAATGAAAGAGGATGCGGAAAACTCCGCGTCCTCTTTTCTTTTTGGCTGAGCGGCTTGACAAAGGGTGTGACAAGTGATATAATTTTCCTATGGAAACGTATGGGAATGACAATGACACGTTTGGGCGGATGAAGTAAATGCGCGAACGGAAGTTAAGAAGAGTTGGAAAATATCAATAAAGGAGAACTTATATGTATAAGGATACAGGATCGAAAATCAAACAGCGAGCGGAGGCACTAAGCAAATTAAAGGTCGCTTGGTACATCATTTTAACGTTAATTTCTGTTGCTCTGTTTTTTCATTTTGGTACGATACCCGGAAAGCAATGGCCAGAGTGGGCACCCCAATGGATCATATTCGTCTTTCTTGCTTTGCCTCTTTATTTTGTTCCGAAGGCGATTCAAGCATGGAATCAGCACCTTTTCCTCGCGGCCTACGGTGAACTGATTCAAGCAAATGCCAAAACAGCAGAGCAAATCGAACAGGTGAAATGGTTGCTACAGGATATAAAGGGTCAAAATGCAACAGCCAACGAAGTGAGCATCAAAACGGAAGAGCAACTCGAGCAGGTAAAACGGTTGCTTCAGAGCATTAAGCAGCAAAATGAAGCGGCTCATGAGGAGAACACGAACAAAACAACGGATGATGCGTGAATTTATATATTGAAAAAGAGCAGAGCGGTCGACATCGCTCTGCTCTTTTTCGCGGCAGAAACCGCCCACGGGCGCGTTTTCCATTGACAAAATCGCGCCGAGATGGTATACTGTTGCTATCTAATGGACAAGGAGGGAAGACAGATGACAAGACGGCGAACGATCGGCGCGCTGGCGGTCATGCTGCTCGCCCTTTTGTTGCTTTGCGCGTGTGACGGGCGCGTGCCGACCGAGGCGACCGAGACGCGACCGCTCTGCGTTGCGCTGGGCGGTGAGACGCCTCCTGCCGCCGCCTTTTTGACCGAGAATGCCCTTGGCGTGTGCGAGGCGCGCGGTCTGACCTTTGAGTATGCCGAGGCGCCCCGCTTCGATGCCGTAGGCGACGTGACCGTTCGCTTGCTGGTGGGAGGGCGCGAGGTGACGGCGCATTGCTCGGTGGTCGAGGATACCACACCGCCCACGTTGACGGGCGTGCGCGACCTCTCCTTTTTGCTGGGCGAGGGCGCGGTGCTTCGCGAGGGCGTGAGCGCGACGGATGATTGCTACGGCGAGGTCAAATTGACGGTCGACGCCTCCATGCTGGACACGAGCCGAAAGGGCATTTATTCGGTTTATTATACCGCGACGGACGGGCAGGGAAACGCCACCGAGCGACTCGCCTACGTGACCGTCTACGATACCGTCGTGACCGAGCAGATGCTCGACACCGCGTGCGACGGCTACCTTGCCGACTTGCTTCCTGCGAGGGCGGACGCCGAGACGGTCTGCCGTCGGATCCACGAGGCACTTGCGCGGGATATTTCTTATTTTCTGCTGTCCGATAAGACCGACCCGACGCGAGCCGCGTATCTGGCGCTGTTCGTCGACGGTCGGGGCGATTGCTATTCCTATTTTGCCGCCGCGCGCTCTCTTTTGCGCCGCGCAGGAGTCGAGTGCCTTGCCGTCGAGCGCATCAGCGAGGCGGGCGAGCTTCGTCACTATTGGCTGATGGTCAATCTTGCCAGGGAGGGCGAGTCGGCGCGGTGGTATCATTTTGACCCGACCCCGCTGGACGCGATGGGCACCGACCATAACGGTTGTCTGTTCACCGACGACGAGCTGGACGCCTACAACGCCGTCCGCCGCGACTTTTACCGCTACGACCGCACCGCCTATCCCGCGACGGATACGCGGTCGCTGCGCTGACGGAGGGCGGTGAT
>JAGBTR010000149.1 GCA_017631215.1 Clostridia bacterium
CCATAGCCCAGCATACCCGTCTCGCGGCGCTGAAGCAAGCCCTGCTCGGTCAGCTCGCGCAGATATTCGACCGACGAAAGCCCGCGCGGGCAGGGGAAATGCGGCAGATGCACCGCGTCGAAATTCAGCTCCAGCTCGCACTTCTCGGCAATGCGGGCGGTGTTGTCCAGCGCCTCGGGATAGGCGGAAAATAGCCGCTCCATCTCCTCGGTCGATTTGTAGTAAAATTCATCCGTCTCAAAGCCCATCGGACGACCGTCCTCGATCGTCGTGTTGGTCTGAATGCACATCAGAATGGCCTGATGCTCGGCGTCCTCGCGGCGCAGATAGTGGCAGTCGTTGGTGGCGACAAGACCGAGCCCGCACTCCTCGGCAAGACGGACAAGGCTCGGCAGGATCTGCCGCTGATCGGCAAGTCCGTGGTTTTGGATCTCAATATAAAAATCGTCCTTGCCAAACATCGAGGCGTACTTCTCTGCCACGCGCTTGGCCTCGTCGTAATTGCCCGAAAGCAGATTTTGGGAAACTTGTCCCGCAAGGCAAGCGGAAAGACCGATGAGTCCCTCGGTATGCGAGGCGAGCAGCTCAAGGTCGATGCGAGGCTTGTTGTAAAAGCCCTCGGTAAAGCCGCGCGAGACAAGATACATCAGATTGCGGTAGCCCGTCATATTTTTGCACAGCAGCACGAGGTGATAGCCCGTCCGCTGACCGCGCGAGGCGTTTTTCTCAAAGCGCGAGCCGGGGGCGACGTAAACCTCACAGCCAATGATGGGCTTGATCCCCGCCGCACGGCAGGCCTGATAGAACGAGACGGCGCCGTACATCACGCCGTGGTCGGTCAGTGCAACCGCGCTATGTCCGCACGCCTTGGCGCGCACGGGAATATCGGCGATGCGGCAAGCACCGTCGAGCAGGCTGTATTCACTGTGCAAATGCAGATGAACAAAATCTCGCATAGCTCCTCCAATGCGGCCGCCGTCAAAAAGGAAGCGACCGCCTCTTTATTCGTCTTGCTCGGCCAGCTCAAGCAGCTTTTTCAAGCGATGATTGAGCCCCGATTTGGTGATGGGCGGCTCGTGCAAAAGCGCCAGCTCGGAGAGCGTGGCGTCCTCGTTTTGAAGCCGAAGCTCGGCCGTCTCACGCAACGCCTCGGACAGCTGCTCCCACGCAGGGCTACCGCGCAGCTTGCGGATGGCCGCGAGCTGTGTCCCCGCCGCATCGACCGCCTTTTGAATATTTTTCGCCACGCAGTTGGTCGCGCGGTTTTCTCCGTTGCGAATGTCGCGCTCGATTTTTTGATTCATCAGCGCAAACAGCGCGCGGCGGGCGTAAAGATAGGAAAACACATCCTCCATTGCCGCGCTGTTTCGGTAGTAAAGACTCACACCGCCCGCCCGTCGTACCGTGTTTGGGGGCGTGGCGACCTCTCCCCACAGCACAGCCAGCCGCTGTGCCGCGCTCGCCGTACGGCAGGAAAATTCCATATGATAGTCCTTTTGCGGATCGGTCACGCTGGCCGTCGCAATAAAGACACCGCCGAGGAAGGCGCGCAGACAGCCGTCGCAATCAAAGCCCAGCAGCGTCGGCAGCGGCAGGTCGGACATATCGGCACGCTGCAACCGCGCCAGCGTTTGGCGGGAAAACAGCGTCAGCGTCACATAGTCGCGCCCCACCCGCCGAAACGGCTGCTCACGCACCTCGGTGCGAAGCTGATCGGTCAGGAACTCGCCCACACGCTTGCCGATCTCGCCGCCCGGAACGGTCAGCGAAAAGACGCCGCCCGTGGTGTCGGCACAAAACAGCAGCCCCTGCGCCAGCGCGCGTCGGCAGCAAACGCTCTTGGGCAGCTGCTCCTCCAAAAGCTCTAATTTACATTCATCCAAAAACGACATATTCCACTCCGTATGGTTTTTCAACCGTCAATTGCTTCATCTTGCCCACAGCGCGGTGGGAAACTGGATCTCCGTCTCGAGCAGCACGCCGTGGTCGCGCTCGACCGTATCCTTGATATGCTGGATCAGCGCCAGCACGTCGGCCGCCGTTGCACCGCCGACGTTGACGATAAAGCCCGCGTGCTTGGGCGAGACCATCGCGCCGCCAATGCGGCAGCCCTTGAGTCCGCTCTGCTCGATCAGCGCGCCCGCAAACGCTCCCTCGGGACGCTTGAACACGCTTCCCGCGCTCGGATATTCCAGCGGCTGCTTGTCGCGGCGACGGCTCATATAGTCGCGCATCCGCGCCTCGATCGCCTCGGGGTCATCGCGGTGCAGAGCGAGCTCCGCACCCAGCGCGATCAGGTGAGGGCTCGACAACAGCAGGCTGTGGCGGTAGGAGAACGTCATCTGCTCAGCGCTCAAGGTGTAGATCTCATTCTTGTCCGCGTCATATACACGAACGGAATGCACAACGTCACTCATTTCGCCGCCGTACGCCCCCGCGTTCATACACAGTGCTCCGCCAAGCGAGCCGGGGATGCCGTAGGCAAATTCAAGCCCACCAAGCCCCGCGCGCTGTGCCGCACGAGCGATCTCGATCAGCGCCGCGCCCGCGCTCGCGTGCAGGGTCGTGCCGTCGACCGTCACCGTGGTGTCCATCTCAGCGGTGCGGATGATGACCGCATTCATCGGCTCATCGGGCAGCAAAACGTTGCTTCCCCGCCCCAAAAGAAGCGACGGAAGACCGCTCTCTCGCACCAAGCACACCGCTTTGACGAGCTGATCTTCATCGGTCGGCTCGACCAAAAGCGCCACCTCGCCGCCAATGCGGAAGGAGGTATAGGGAGCCATCGGTACGTGTGTGCGGAAGGGAATGCCTTGCTGTGACAGCAGCTGCTCCAATGCTTCGAATATGTTCACGGTCTCACCGCCTTTCTTGTGAATGGTGAATGCATTTTGATTTATAACAGAATACGCAAAAGCTCGCGCAATTGTGAAATGACGTAGGTCGGTTGCAGACCGCGCGCGGCGGCAAGAGGGCGTTTTTGCTCGTTGGGGCAGACCCAGCAGGTATCCGTTCCCCACGCAACACCGCCCGCAATATCCGAGGTCAGCGAGTCACCGATGACAAGCGTTCGCTCGGGACGCAGCTCGGGCATCTCACGGCAGACCGCATCAAAAAACGCCATTTCGGGCTTGTTGACTCCCACCGTCTCCGAAACGAAGCAGCGGGCAAAATACGGGCGAAGCGGCGACGGATCAAACCGACCGCGCTGAACGACCGCGTTGCCGTTGGTAATGACGGCCATTGTGTAACGCTCGGCAAGCGCGGCGCACACCTCGACCGCACCGTCCATCGGATAGGACTTTTGCGACAGCTTTTCGACGTAGGTCGCGCAAAAGGCGTGCGGGTCCATCGGGGAGAGATCACACTGCTCGCCAAACGCGGCAAAGCGGTGCCACATCAGCGTTTTGCGGTCGATCTCACCGCGCTCGAGCATTTTCCAATGCTCGTCGTTGATACGGGAATAGGCCGCAATGAGACTCTCGTCGGTCGGGAAGCCATACGTTGCCAGTGTGTCAATCATCGCGTCGTGCTCGGCGCGGTCGAAATCAAGCAGCGTATTGTCCACGTCAAACAGCAGGTGTGTGTAGCTCATCTTGGTCCCTCCTCAAACAAATATCCAATATAATTATACTACAAAACCGTACCGTTTGCAAGTGGTGCGTCAAAATTGATCGGTAAGATATGGAAAAACGCACAAATCCCTTCCCTTTTGCTCCAAAATGTGCTATAATAGGTTAGATTTTTCAAGGGAGGAGATGAGACTATGACGAGCGAGCAGCTTCGCGGACAATTCGTACCCATCATCGTCGGCGGCAACGGCGCGCTGTCGCTGGCAGGAAAACTGTTCTGGCGCTTTGGTCTGACCTCTCACCTGCTCACCGCCAAGCCGCCCCTTTTGCGCCGCTTATGCCCTTGGCTGTGCGTTCACTCGCTTCCCGACCGCGTCGGTTATGACGTGCTTTTGGTGGCTCTTGGTGACCTGGCAAGCGAGCTGGCCGCCGAGGACCGCACGCCGCTGCTGTTCTGGTGCGCTGACGAGCCGCTATCGCTCGACGACGAGCGTCGTCTGCTTCTCGAAGCTCAATTAATCTTTTGCCGCGAGGACAAGCTCGACGACCTTGCTCTCGTCGTATCACAAGGAGGGATGACGCAATGACACGATCCATCCGACTCTCCGCCTTACTGACCGCGCTCCCGACGCCGCCCGTCCTTGTATCAGGCAAGGCGGACAAGGATTGCGAGGTGCGCTTGGTGTGCGACGACTCGCGACGCGCGTGTGAGGGCGCGCTGTTCGTTTGCATCCGCGGTGCGACAAGTGACGGGCACCGCTATCTTTCCGCCGCTTACGAGAGCGGCTGTCGCTTGTTTCTGATCGAAGCGGACGACGTCCCCGCGCTCCCCGACGACGCGATGATTTATCGCTCGGTCGACACGCATCGCGACCTGGCTTATCTCGCCGCCGCCTATTACGGCTTCCCCGCCCGCCGCCTGCGTATGGTCGGCATCACGGGCACCAAGGGCAAGACGACCGTCGCGCTGATGTGCCATCATATCCTGGCACGCGTGGGGGGAGCGGTCGGCTACATCGGCACAAATGGCGTGCGTTACGGCGACGTCATCAAGGAAACCGCCAACACCACCCCCGGTGCGCTTGA
>JAGBTR010000150.1 GCA_017631215.1 Clostridia bacterium
AACAGCAGCATCAAGTCGCTCAAGGGTCCCGACCGCGTCCGCAAGCGCCCCGCCGTCATCTTCGGCTCGGACGATCTGGACGGCTGTAAGCACGCCTTTTTCGAGATTCTGTCCAACTCGGTCGACGAGGCGCGCGAGGGCAACGGCACCCTGATCACGGTCACGGCGTGGCGCGACCACTCCATCACAGTCGACGATCACGGCCGCGGCATCCCGCTCGGCTATAACGAGGCCGAGGGGCGCTGGAACTGGGATCTCATCTACTGCGAGCTGTACGCGGGCGGTAAATACAGCAACAACGACGGCGACGGCGCCTACGAATACTCGCTCGGTCTGAACGGACTTGGTGCCTGCGCGACGCAGTATGCCTCCGAATATATGGAGGTCTTTTCCTACGACGGCAAAAACGAATATTCCATCCGCTTTGCCAGGGGCGAGGCGGTTGGTGAGCTGCAAACGCGTCCCCTCTCGCCCAAGGAAAAACGCACGGGCACGGTTCAGCACTGGCTGCCCGATCTGGAGGTATTCACCGACATCGCCATTGAGCCCGAGTATTTTGAGGAGACCATGAGACGGCAGTCGATGGTCACGCCGGGCGTCACCTTCGCGCTTCGCGTCGAGCAGGAGGACGGCAGCTTTGCCGAGTCGAGCTACGTCTACCCCAACGGCATCTCGGACTATCTCGCCGAGCAGGTGGGCGGTGCGGGACTGACCGCGCCCGTCAACTGGCACCTCAAGACGCAAGGCCGCGATCGCGAGGACAAGCCTATGTACAAGCTTCAAGCGGACTTCACCTTCTGCGTATCGAACACCGTCCACTTCCTTGAGTATTACCATTGCTCGAGCTATCTGGAGCACGGCGGTTCGCCCGACCGCGCCGTCAGGGTCGCCTTCGTCTATGCGCTTGACCGCTACATCAAAAATGCGGGCAAGTACACCAAGAACGAGTCCAAAATCACCTTCCAGGACGTTGCCGACTGTCTGGCGCTCGTCATCAACTCCAAATCGACGGCAACCTCGTATGAGAACCAAACCAAAAAAGCGATCAACAACGTCTTCATCTACGAGGCGATGGCCGACTTCCTCAAGAAGCAGCTTGAGATCTACTTCATCGAGAATCCGAGTGCCGCCGACGTGTTCGCCGCGCAGGTGCTCATCAACAAGCGTTCGCGTGAGAGCGCCGAGAGTGCGCGTATCAGCATCAAGAAAAAGCTGACGGGCACGATGGACATCGCCAACCGCGTCGAGAAGTTCGACAACTGCCGCTCCAAGGATCCCTCGGTGCGCGAGCTGTATATCGTGGAGGGTGACTCGGCACGCACCTCGTGCAAGCTGGGACGCGACGCCGAATTCCAGGCCATCATCCCCGTCCGCGGTAAGACGCTCAACTGTATGAAGGCCGACTATCAGCAGATCTTCAACAGCGACATCATCACCGACCTGCTGCGCGTCATCGGGTGCGGTGTCGAGATCAACAATAAAAAGGTCAAGACGGATATGGCGGGCTTCGATCTGTCGCTGCTCCGCTGGTCCAAGATCATCATCTGTACCGATGCCGACGAGGACGGCTTCCAGATCCGCACACTGCTGCTGACGCTGTTCTACCGTCTCTTGCCCACGCTCATCCGCGAGCAAAAGATCTACATCGCCGAGACGCCCCTCTTTGAGATCACCGTCAAGGAAAAGGGTGAGGAAAAGACCTACTTCGCCTACGACGAATTTGAAAAGGCGGACATCCTCAAACAGCTGGGCAACAAGCGCTACACGCTGCAGCGCTCCAAGGGTCTTGGTGAGAACCAGCCCGAGATGATGTGGGAAACGACGATGAACCCCGCGACCCGTCGCCTCGTTCTCGTCTCGCCCGCCGACGAAAAGGCAACCGAGGACATCTTTGACACGCTGCTTGGCAACAATTTGCAGGGGCGCAAGGATTTCATCGCCGCACACGGCAACGAATATATCAAGGACGCTGACATTTGATACACCCCGGGAGGAAGGCATTATGAAGATTCAATTTCTTGGAACGGCAGCCGCCGAGGGCATTCCCGCCCTGTTTTGCAACTGTCCCACCTGCGTCTACTCGCGCGAGCACGGCGGTCGCAACATCCGCACACGCTCGCAGGCGCTCATTGATGACGTACTGCTCATCGATATGGGACCTGATACGTTGTTCCACGAGCTCAGCCTGGGGCTGGACTTCACGCGCATCGAGAACTGTCTGATCACGCACGTGCATTTCGACCATTTCCAGCTCGAGAACTTCCAGATGCGCCAGCGCGGCTACGCCAACCTGACGCCCGACGTGCCTGCGTTGCACGTATGGGGAAGCCATGAGCTGTACGAGAAGATGGTGCGCCCCACCACCGACGTGCCTCTGCCGAGCGGCAAGGAGATCGGCGAGGGTGGCAGAGTCAACCGCGATGACAGCGTATTCTGTCACGCGATCGAGCCGCTGACGCCCGTGCGCGTGGGCGACCACGAGGTCGTAGCACTGCCCGCCTGCCACGGCACGCGCGAGCCGTACAACTACATCGTTCGCAACGTCAAGGAGAACAAGGCGCTGCTCTACGCGCACGACACGTCGGCGTGGGAGGATGAGCGCGTGTGGCAATATTTTGAGCAAGAGAAGCCGCATCTTGATCTGGTGTCGATGGACTGCACCAGCGGCAACGCGAATGCACCTCATCAGCGTCACCATATGTGCTTCGTTCAGAATCTTGCGATGCGCGACCGACTGATCGCGCTGGGGCTGTGCGATGAGAAGACGGTCTTTATCTCCAACCATTTCTCGCACAACGGTGACGATGCGGCGTATGATATCTTCTCCAAGATCGCCGAGAAGGAGGGCGTTCTGACCTCCTATGACGGGATGAGCGTGGCGTTTTGACCCAAGCGTACCGAGGTCCTTCCAAAGGCGCATCCCTTCAAGCACCTTTCACAAAGAAAAAGCTCGTCGCAAAATGCAAGCGGCGAGCTTTTTTGTTGATACCGACGCAAGAAAATTTCGCCGAAACTCTTGTAAAACGAGCGTATATTTGTTATAATGTAAGATGTATATGTATGACCGTCGGTCAAAGGAGGGGATTTCAATGAAACAGCTGTTCAAAAACGCCGCATTCTGGCGCGCATATCCTACTCCGACCTTCACCGAGGGCGAGCTGCTTGTCGAGGACGGTGTGGTCGTCGCACACGGCGCACCCGACACCCTTCCGACCGATGGTGCGGACATCATCGATCTGGGCGGTGCGCTCGTCTCTCCCGGTCTTGTCGACGTACACACCCACGGTCGCGCAGGCGGTGACTTCACCTCCGCCGACACGGAGATGCTTTCCCATATGGCTCGATCCTATCTCGCCTCGGGCACAACGACGGTGATGCCGACGCTGGCCTCGGCACCGCTTGACGATTACGTCACGGCGGCAGAGCGCATCGCACAGACGACGGACACCGAGGGCGGCGCGCGCTGGGTGGGTCTGCATCTGGAGGGGCGCTATCTGCATCCCGACAAGCGCGGCGCACACGCACGCGAGCTACTCGCACCGCTCGACGGCAATGAGCTGGCAGATCTGCTCTGTCGGATGCGCTACCCCTTGCCTATGCGGCTGACGGCGGCGCTTGAGACCGACGCAGACGGCTCGTTCTTCGACGTCGCCGACCGACTCGGCATCCATCTCTCGCTCGGTCACACCACGGCGACCTACGCACAGACGAGCGAGCTGATCGGCTGGGGCTTGCAGTCGCTGACCCACACCTTCAATGCGATGCCTCCCCTGCACCACCGCGACGGCGGTGCGGTTGCGGCGCTGTTCGATGCCGCGATGCAGGGTCGTCCCGTCTACGGTGAGCTGATCTGCGACGGCTTGCACATCTCCCCCGAAATGATCCGTCTGGCTTACCGCCAGCTCGGTCACAATCACACGCTGCTCATCACCGATTCGATGGCGGGCGCGGGCTGTCCCGACGGTCACTACACCATCGCGGGCTTACCCGTCACCGTCAAGGACGGGCGTGCGGTGACGAGCGAGGGGGCGCTGGCGGGCAGCACGCTGTCGCTTTGGCAGGCGGTTGGCAATCTCGCCGCATTTTGCGACGTCCCGCTCGCCGAGGCCGTCAAGTGTGCGACCTACAACCCCGCGCGGCTGTGCGGCATCGAGGACGAGGTCGGCACGCTGGAGGTCGGCGCGCGTGCGGATATGCTCGTGATCGATGCCCAGCGGCAGACGCTCCTTGCGGTCTATCTCGCAGGCGAGTGCTGCACGGAGGTCGCACCGAAATGATCAATTTTTTCAAGCGGGTCGCCGCACTGCTGTGCCCCGACAAGCAAAGTCAGCGCATCGCCGCGTCTCAGCTTCGGGAAAGCGGCACGCGCCTGCATCTCATTCTCGCCGCCGTGCTGTATATGACGCTGTCAATCGGCTCGTTTTATCTCATAGAGCTGGTGATGCTTCCCATCCCGTGGCGGACACTTTACACCGATGCCCCGTCGCTCTACCGTTTGCTTGACGCACTCTACTACGTGCTTGACGGCGCGATCATTTTGTTTCTCATCTTGCCGCTCGGCTTTGGCACGGCGCGTATCTTTTACACCGCGTCTCAAGGCGCACGCGCGGCTCTGTCCGATATATTTTTACCCTTTCAAAGCGCGCGGTGCTACTTCCGCGCGACGCTTGTGATGCTGCTTTTGGCCCTGCCGCGTCTGCTCTCCCTTTGGCTCGTTTGCTGGCTATGGCAAGAGGCCGACAGACAACCGCTCGGCGTGCGGCTGCTGCTCTACGTACTGGCGGTGCTGCTGTTTGCGGCCGAGTCGCTGCTCCTCACGCTGGACGACGCCGTCCTCCCGCTGGCCCTTGACAACGAGTCGCTTGGTGTGCGCGCGCTGTGGCGCACGTCTGTCCGCCGCTGCTACGACCATATGCTTGCCATCTGGCGCTTCAAGCTGGGCTATTTCGGCTGGGCTGTGCTGTCCGTTTTGTCGCTCGGCACACTTCTCATCTGCCACGCCCTGCCCCTTTACGCGCTCGCCCACAAGCCTTACCTCGACCGCATCATACCGTTAGAATCCAACACCGAACCCAACACTGCCCATCGCGGCAGCTCGATATAAGAAAGGATGGTTACACCATGGAAAATCAGAAGTTTTATATGACCACCGCCATCGCCTACGCCTCCAAGAAGCCGCACTTCGGCAACACCTACGAGGCCATTATGACCGATGCGCTTGCCCGCTACCGCCGTGAGCGCGGCTACGACGTGTTTATGTGCACGGGTACCGACGAGCACGGTCAGAAGATCGAGGACCTCGCCCGCGATGCCGGCATTACGCCAAAGGCCTACGTCGACGGCGTGGCAGGTGAGATCCGCACGCTCTGGGACAATATGAACGTCAAGTACGACCACTTCATCCGCACGACCGACGACTATCACGAGTCGGCCGTCAAAAAGATCTTCACCCGCTTCATCAAGTCGGGCGACATCTACAAGGGCAAGTATGAGGGCTGGTACTGCGTTCCCTGCGAGTCCTTCTTCACCGACACCCAGGCCGAGGGCTGCAAGTGCCCCGACTGCGGTCGCCCCGTCGAGCGCGCCAGCGAGGAGGCGTATTTCTTCGATATGAAGAAGTATGCGGATCGACTGATGGACTATATCGAGGCGCATCCCGAGTTCATCGAGCCCGAGAGCCGCAAGAAGGAGATCGTCAACAACTTCCTCAAGGCGGGTCTGCAGGATCTTTGCGTCTCGCGCACGTCCTTCACCTGGGGTATTCCCGTTGAGACCGATCCCAAGCACGTCACCTACGTCTGGCTCGACGCGCTGACCAACTATATCACCGCCATCGGCTACGATCCCGACAAGACGTATGAGGAGCAGTCCGAGCAGTTCAAGAAGCTGTGGCCTGCCGACGTCCACATCATCGGCAAGGACATCATTCGCTTCCACACCATCTACTGGCCCATCTTCCTCATGGCGCTCGATCTGCCGCTGCCCAAGAAGGTATTCGCGCATCCGTGGTTCAACTTCGGCGCGGACAAGATGTCCAAGTCGCGCGGCAACGTTATTTACGCCGACGAACTGGCCGAGCACTTCACGGTAGACGGCGTACGCCACTATGCGCTCTCCGAGATGCCCTACGCCAACGACGGCTCGATCACCTACGAGAGCGTCATCAAGCGTTTCAACACCGACCTTGTCAACAATCTCGGCAACCTTGTCAAGAGAACGCTGGATATGCAGAAGAAATATTTTGACAGCGTCATTCAGGCCCCCACCGCCAAGGACGCACTCGACGATGAGATCGTCGCGGCCTGCGTGACGGCTTACAACAAGGTCGTCGAGTACATGGACGGCTACCGCATCGCCGACGCACTGGATGCCATTTTCACCA
>JAGBTR010000151.1 GCA_017631215.1 Clostridia bacterium
ACGCCTCGGTCGGACTTGTCCCGATCGGCACGGGCAACGATTTCGTGCGTAATTTTTCCGCCCCCGAGAATTTTATGGATATTGAGGCGCAACGCTACGGCGAGGAGACGGAGATCGATCTCATCCGCTGTAACGGTACTTATTGTGTCAACCTTTTCAACACCGGCTTTGACTGCGAGGTCGTGGTCAAGACGGGGGAGATCAAGAGAAGTCCGTGGGTGCCTGCCGGTATGGCTTACGGTATGGGTGTGGCACTTGAACTTATTCGCAAGCCGGGCGTCAAGGTCGAGCTGTCGATCGACGGCGGTGAGGTACAGAAGCGAGAGCTTCTTCTGTGTGCCATTGGCAACGGTGCTTACTACGGCGGAGGCTTTACGCCCCTGCCTTATGCCTCGCTGTCGGACGGTATGCTGGATATGTGTATCGTCAACAACGTCAGCAGATTGAAGTTTGTCCGTCTGGTCGGCAGCTACAAGCGCGGCGAGCACGTCGTGCCCAAGAACAGCGACATTCTGACCTACGTGCGCTGCCGCCGCGTGGATATGGTCTTCCCCGAGATGCACAATATTTGTATGGACGGTGAGGTCAAGCAGATGCGCGAGTGCCATCTGGAGGTCGTGCCCGCAGCGCTTCGTCTTTGTGTGCCGCGTGGCAGTGAGCGACTCGACCGTGCCGAGTTTTCAGCAAAGGACTTGAATCATGAAGCGTAATTGGGAGATCCTTGTTATCTCGGACACGCACGGC
Source organism: Clostridia bacterium (assembly GCA_017631215.1). Classification (GTDB taxonomy): domain Bacteria; phylum Bacillota; class Clostridia; order Oscillospirales; family CAG-272; genus SIG644. The sequence goes on from JAGBTR010000151.1 coordinate 745, forward strand.
AGCCGCTTGCCCGTGTGGCGCGCAATGGAGCGGTTGACCGCACTGCCTGATGCCGTGCTGTTTCTCGGTGACGGTCTTGCCGACCTTTCGGCGGTGACGACCGAGCCCGGCTGGGAGGAGGTACCCGTCTATTCGGTGGCGGGCAACTGTGACGGCTCGCTCGTCTATCTGGACGACGTGCCCGAGGTGCGCACGCTGACGCTGGGAGGGTGCCGTATTGTGATGATGCACGGTCATACCTTTGACGTCAAGCGCGGCAACATTGCCGCTTTACGCTACGCGATGGAGCAGGAGGCGGACGTATTGCTGTACGGTCACACCCACGCCCCCTTTTACGAGTATTGCCGCATTGGCGACCGTACGATGCTTGTGGGAAACCCCGGTAGCCTCGGGCGTCCGCTTTGGGATCGCAAGCCGACCTTTGGTATGTTGACCATCCGCGATGGCAAGCCGTTGTTTTCCTATACCGAGCTCTGAACAAATAAACAGCCGTCGGAGCGCCCTTCGATGGGTGCCCCGACGGCTGTTTATTTAGGTCCTTTCCGTTATACGGGGATGGGTGAATCATCCTCGGCAACGTCTGCCGTGACCGATTGCTCGTAGTCCTGCTCGGCGAGGCGAGCTGCCTCTGCGGCCAGCTCCTGCTCGTAGGCGTCGATGACGGCCTGCTCAAGAGCGGTGCGGAACTGCGAGTTGATGGGATGAACGATGTCTCGATAGGTATCGTCCGGATTCTTGCGGCTTGGCATGACAATGAAATACTTGTCACGCGCGTGAATAACCTTGATGTCGTGTACGGCAAGCTGTGCGTCGAATGTGACCGAAACGATAGCCTTCATCGGACCCTCGTCAAAGAGCTTTCTGACCTTGACGTCGGTGATCTGCATTGAGATTTCCTCCTTGTTGGATCTGCTTTGAAGCCTATTTTTTCGTTTACACCGATATTATAGCAGAATAATGTGTTTTTTATTCAAAGAATTTATGTGCTTTTTGTGAAAACACTCTTCAAAACGCCTTGGAAGAGTAAACAAAATATGAACTTTTTCGCGCGGCGCATATGAAGCGCTGCGATTGGGAGGTATAGAGCAAATGTCTTCACCGAATACACACTACGGTGCCGCCGCCATTGCGTCGATGCTTGACGGGGTGCGCGCCGTTTATTTTCTCGGCATCGGCGGTGTCAGTATGTCCTCGCTGGCGATGATGACGGCACGCCGCGGTCTGCGCGTGGGCGGCTACGATCGCACCAAAACGCCCGTAACCGATGCGCTGGAGGCTGAGGGTATCGTCGTCTTTAACAGCGAGGATGCCGCTCATCTGGATGGCTACGGGGCGGTGGTCTATACGGTCGCGATCTCCGAGACACACCCCGAATACGTCGAGGCGCAAAGAAGAGGTCTTCCTCTCATTTCGCGCGCCGATTATTTGGGATATCTGATGACGGACTACGTGTCGCGCATCGGCTTTTCCGGTAGCCACGGTAAGAGCACGGCGACCTGTATGTGCGCGCAGATCCTTTTGAGTGCCGAGGCCGACCCGACCGTGCTTTCGGGCGCGGCAATGCGTTCGATGAACGGCGCTTATCGCTTGGGCGGTCGCGAGAGATTGGTCTTTGAGGCGTGCGAATACAAGGACTCGTTTTTGGATTTTAACCCGACCGTGTCGGTCGTTCTCAACGTCGAGATGGATCACGTGGACTACTTCCACAGCATGGAGCAGATGCGCGCCTCGTTTGCCGCCTTTGCCGACCGCGCGGGGGAGGAGGGCACGGTGCTTTACAACGCCGACGATGCCGAGACGCTTGTGGCACTTGCCTCGGTGCGCGGTCGCCGCGTGACCTTTGGTGTGAATGCGGATGCGGATTATCGCGCGATCGGTGTACGCGTGGAGGGCGGCTTTGCCTCCTTTACGCTGATGCATCACGGCGAGTCCTTGGGCAAGGTCACGCTCCGTGTGCCCGGTGCGCACAACGTGTACAATGCGCTTGCGGCGGCCGCGGCGGCGCGTGAGTGCGGTATCTGTTCACGCGATATTGTGCGCGGTCTGGAGGCGTTCACGGGGGCTTCGCGGCGTATGGAATACAAGGGACGGCTCGGCGGTGCGGTCGTGTACGATGATTACGGTCACCATCCGACCGAGGTCGAGGCGACGCTACGCGAGGCGGGGCAGCTCGGAAGCG
>JAGBTR010000152.1 GCA_017631215.1 Clostridia bacterium
GCGGCGTTGGCGGCGGCCAGCTCCTTGGCAAGGACCTGCGCTTGCGCGGTCAGTACGGTTCTGCGTTGCTCGTCCTCTGCAATCAGATCCTTCAATAGCGAAAGGATCGGCTCCACCGAGCGCGACTTGTCGTCACGCAACGCCGCAATCTCCTCGCAAAGCGGATGCCCGTCGGGCGTGCTGATGCTTGAGGCATAGGTTACCGTCGCGGTGCGAGACTCCTCCAGCGCACGACGCTGCTTGGCGGTCTCCTCCTTCAGCCGTTCCTGAATGCGGTCGAATTTCTGCGTTTTGAATATTTGACGGAAGATGGTTTTACGGTCGTCCGTTTTGGCTAACAGCAGCTTGAGAAAATCGCCTTGCGCGATCATCGCGATCTGCAAAAATTGGTTGCGGTCGATGCCAATGATATCCTCAATGGCCTGCCCGACCTCCTTCTTGTTTTTGGCGAGCACGCGCCCATCAGGGTAGTGAAGCTCGACGAACGAGCTCTGTCGGGTCATACCCGTGCCGCGCGTTTTGGGGCGATCGTATTCGGGGCCACGGCGGACGGTGTAGGTCTTACCGTTGCAAATAAAGGTCAGCTCGACGAACGTCTCCACCGTCGGCTCGGCGTATTTGGAGCGTAGCATGGAATCGTCACGCACACTGCCGCTTGGACGGTCGTACAGCGCGTAGGTGATAGCGTCGAAAATGGAGGTCTTACCTGCCCCCGTCGTGCCCGTGATGAGATACAGACCGCTCTCACCGAGTTGGTCAAGCTCGAGCACCGTGCATCCTGCGTAGGGGCCAAAGGCCGATATGGTCAGTTTGATCGGTCTCATGCGTGTTCCTCCTCGATCTCTTCTATGAGCGACTGCATAAACGCGAGCTGCTCGTCCGTCATCGGCGTGTTGTTTTGCTGCTCAAAAAACTCGGCAAACAGTGCAAGCGGCGTCTTGCTCTCGGTTGCCTCGGTGCCCGTGATGAACTGATCGGCACGGGTGCGGCTGTTATCGTATCTCAACTGCATCAGATAGGGATAGTAGGATCGAAGGCGCGCCATCGCGTCGGGGATGTCGTCCTCATCGGTCAGCGTGATGCGCAGGTAGTCGTTCTTTTGGGGACACTGCTCGGCAAGAACGGGATCGCTCAACTCGTCAAAGGTACCGCACAGCTCGCTCACCTCGTGAAGCGGCAGTGGCGTGACCGTGCGGACGGTCAGCTCCTCGCCTTTGCTCCCCAGCTCCACAACGGTGACCGACTTTTTATGCTTGACCTCGGAGAAGGAGTACTTGAGCGGCGTACCGCAATAGCGCACACGTTGGGTGCCGCAATTTTGTGCGCCGTGAATGTGACCCAGCGCGACGTAGTCGAAATCGTCAAAGACGCGCACGTCAACGTTGTCACTGCCACCCACCGAAAGCTCCTCAGAGTCGCACGTTGTTGCCCCCGTAACGAATTGATGCGTGATGAGTACGTTGCGCACCGTTGTGTCCACGTTCATCGCATGGATCGCCACGCGAAGCGCGTCGGTGTAGGTGACAATGTCCGCTTCCTCAAAAAAGCGACGTACGTGCGTGGGCTTGACAAAGGGAAGCATATAGAAGTTGACCGCCCCGTGCTCGTCCTTGAGCGCGATCGGGGCTACGTGACCGTCATAAACGGGCGAGAGATGGATGCCGCTGGCGTCCATCAGACGCGAGCCAAAGGCGATGCGCTCGGGCGAATCGTGGTTGCCGCTGATGATGAAAACCTCAAGTCGACGCTGGGCCAGCGCGACCAAAAAGCCGTCGAACAGCTGGACAGCCTCGGCCGACGGTACAGATTTGTCATAAATATCGCCCGCGATCAATACCGCATCGGGCTGCTCTGCATCGATGATACCAAGGATCTGATCCAGGATCGCCGCCTGATCGTCAAGGAGCGAGCGCTCGCAAAACCGCTTGCCCAGATGCAGGTCGGATAGATGGATGAGCTTCATATGTTACCTCCGGGATAGGATAAGATCATTATATCAAAAAAACGGAAAACTTTCAAGAGAAGAGCGGAAAAAGATAAAATCAAAAAGGGCTACCGTGTGGGTAGCCCTTGGGAGAGAGATTCGAACTCTCACGTGCTTGCGCACAGATTGATTTCGAGCCATCGGGGGGGGGCTATCACCGCGTCACAACGCCCCAAGATCGATAGAAAAAGCGGTAGAAAACGAGGGTTGGACATTACTAAAACCCATTGAATTTTTGAAAAAATATGATATAATATCCTTACATACTTTGACAACAGTGAGGGATTCAGCAATGAATGATGTAACGATACGTTTAGAGACCGAAAAAGATCATAGAGCAGTTGAGGAGCTTACGCGTGAGGCATTTTGGAATGTCTACGTCCCCGGCGCGAGTGAGCATTATTACGTTCACATGATGCGTAATCACCCCGACTTTATCCCCGAGCTTGCATTCGTACTTGAGCTTGACGGCAAGATTATCGGAAACATTATGTACACAAAGGCGTGGCTTGAGGACGAGAACGGTGAGCGCAAGGAGATCCTCTCCTTCGGACCGCTTTGCGTCGCACCCGAATATCAGAGACAGCGACTCGGCAAGCTTCTGATTGAACATTCCTTTGAAGTCGCACGAAAGATGGGCTACGATGTGAACATCAACTTTGGCAACCCCGGAAACTACGTAAGCCGCGGATTTGTGAGCTGCAAGAAAAAGAACGTAAGCTTTGTTGTGGACGGTAACTACCCAACGGCACTCCTCGTTTGCGAACTTGTGCCGAACGTACTTGACGGCAAAAAGTGGATGTACATCGCCTCCACCGCCGCAGATTGCTGCGACGATGAAGCCGCCGTCGCTGCGTTTGATGCAACCTTTCCGCCAAAGGAAAAAAAATGGATGCCCAGCCAGGAGGAGTTCTATATCTACAGACATTCCTCGGTGGTAAGATAAAAACAAAAGGCAAAATCTTTCGATTTTGCCTTTTGTTTTTCAAAAAATGTTGGACTTGTGCAAGCCTTTGTGATGCGTTGTACGTGAAGAGAGCTGCTCTTGCCCACGATTCTTCACAAAAGCAAAAAGAACACCGCGAGGGTGTTCTTCTTGCTTTGGCGGAGAGAGAGGGATTCGAACCCTCGTGTGCTTGCGCACAAACTGATTTCGAGTCAGCCCCGTTATGACCACTTCGATATCTCTCCGTATGAAATTGGTTGAACTTTTGCTCAACGGAAGATATTATACCACACAAGTTTAAAAAATGCAAGAGCTTTTTGCAAAAAAGTTTGCCTTTTTACGATTTTTCTTCGGAAGTTGTGGAACGGGGCGGTGTATCGCGCAGATGACGCTCGGCAAGTGCGAGCGAGGTGGCGTAGAAAATTTGGAAATTGAAGTAAAAGAAGAAGTTATCTGCCATAGAGGCGGCCAGCACACTGATCGCGATCGCCAACAGCACGGTGCGGTCGATCGAGGGGCGGCGTATCAGCGCGGTGACAAGATCCTTGAGGTGCCACAAGAACGCCAACGCGCCGACGACACCCATCGCACCGAGAAACTGGACGACGACGTTGTGGTACATATCGTTGACCACGTTGGAATAGGCGAGCTCCTCGGTGTAGCCGCCGTCGGCAAAGCCAACACCGAAGACGGGGGACTCAAGAAAGTCGGCAATGCCGTTTTTCCAAAGGCTGAGACGCGAGGACAATCCCGAGAGCGCGCCGTCGGTCAGGCGCAGATGGTTAAGAACGGCGGGCAGAATTTGCTCACGGAAGGACACGACGTAGCGATCGACGTACAGGATAGCGACGGTAGCAAGCAGCAGCGTGATGAGCGTATAATAGCGCATCCACTTGGCATTTCTTCCCTTGATACAAGCCAGAGCAAGGCAGACGAGAAGAATCGCACTGCCGACCAGCGTTGCTGTTCGCGTGCCCGTAGCCACAGCGCCCAGAAGGAGCGCAAGGGCAAGCAGATAAGACAAGAGCGAAAAACGGCAGTTCTTCGCCAGATAGACCGCAGCGGGGATCCCGAGGATCATCATACCCGCGATGTTGGTGGAATAGCCCCAAGCGAGCTGGATCTTGTAGTGATTGAAGGCGGCCTGCTGTTCGGTCGGGTCGAAAAGAACAAGCTCACCCGCCGCGTGCAATCGGTAGATCACGGTTGCCGTTTGGGCAAGAACGACCAGCGCCGAGAGCGCCATACAAAGGCAGGCGTAGGCGTAGGGCGAGCGCGAGTGGTGAATGATATGCGAGAACACGGCATAGCAGACGGTCAATCCCAACGCAAACAAAACGCCGCTGAGCAGAGAGGTTGGCGTCCATTTGGGCGAGAGGAGCCCCGCCAGAAGATAGGCGGCATTCAGTGCCAGAATACCGTAAAGGAAGTGCGGCTTGCGGGAAAGCTCGCGAAAGAGACCCTCGCGGCAAAGGCGCAGACAAACGAAGATCAGGTCAATGACACCGATCACGACGATCAGGCGAAAGGCCTGCGGATCGAACACGCCCAACGGGTTTTCGCGCGGAGCGGCCATTTGCTCGGGAAAATCGATGCCGATGAGGAACATACTCATAAAGAATGGGGAGAGCAGGACCTTGAGATCGTCGGCAAACAGCGTAGAGAAAATGATCAGAACCGAAGCCACCAGCGCGACGGGCAGATAGACCTGCTTGCCGAAAAGCCCCGAGATCGCGCAGAGCAGGGCGTAAACGACGGGATACCAAACCGATTGCTGAAAGCGCACGATGGCGCGCACAATGGGCTGCTTTGCTGGGATAGACGCTTGCATCGGCTTCTCACCGTCCTTTCTGCTCCGCTTTTGTACAGTATATCACAATGCCTGCGAAAAATCAAGAGGGGTGAGGAAGATTGAGAGGTGGTGACGGAGGGACAAAAAATGCGAAAGTGCTTGCATTTGTTCGTTGGCTGTGGTATAATCGAAATGTATTCCAAGGTGCAAAATTTAAACGGAGGAAATCAAAATGAGAATCATTTGGAAACGCGTGCTTTCGTTGATCTTTGCCTTGACGATGCTGATCAGCAGCTGTCTGACGGGGCTTTTGGCTGTCAGTGCGGCAGAGAGCGAGGAGTTTGCCGAGAAGTGGGTCATCCACGACGGCGGCGCGAACGGCACCCAGGTCAAAAGAAACGCCAATTCGCATATGGAATGGAGCAAGAGCGGCTTCGCTCTGCAGCTCCCCAAGACGCTGACGCTCGATAAGCTCGGTCTGTATATCCGCATCACGCTGGATCAGGCCGCGGCGGACGTCATGAACAAGGGCGGCAGCATCGAGCTGGCACAAAAGACCTGCGACCAGGCAGAGATCTCCATCGGTATTCAGACGGTCGAGTGGCGAGTTGGTCTGAACGAGGTCATTATTCCCATCGGTGCCGATGGCGGCTACACGGACGGAACGCAGGGGCATTTTGATATGTACAAGCCCATCAACTGGTTCCGCTTTTATACGACGCCCGGCTCGGCCAATCTGAGCCAAAATTCGAGCATTACCATCTGGGAGATCGCGGTGGTCGATTCGACCGCGATCGGTATGGAGTTTGGAACGAGCGACGCCTATTTGCAGCTCGGTGCACCGATCACCGGTACGCCCAACACCATTGAGGCGAGCGTCAAAACGGACGCGGTGCTGTCCGAGTGGTCGGTCGGTCTGACCGGCGCGGCTCGCTACAACGCCGACATTATGAGCGGTACGAGCGGCACTGCAACGGCCGCCGATGCGCAGAGCTACGGCATTCCCGAGGGAACGAGATGGGTCGGTGCGACGGTACACGCAGGCGGCTACTACGGCACCAAGGATCAGAAATTCTCGTCCGTTGCGATCCCCAGACGCTACGGCATCAACGATCTGGCGCTGAGCTTTTGGCTGTATGTGTCCGATCCTGCGATGGTTTCGAAAATGGCAAGCTACATCGAGCTGACCAGCTCGGGCAAATGCGACAGCGAGGAGCTGGAGTGGGCCACCTACGGCACCGTCTTTTCCAATCTGAAGACGGGATGGAACCGCATTGTCCTTCCGTTTGCCAACGCGTCGCGCAACGGCGGTACGATCAATCTTGCTAACCTCAACTTCCTGCGTATCTGGGGCAACTCGGGTGCTCAGCACGTGGCAACGACCGACGTCGATATCCGCTTCTCCGAGATGACGGTCATCACGGTGGGCGGGGCGAGCGACGAGGAGGTCAGCGGTCTTGAGATTGTCGATGGCCTTCCCACGTGGAAGCTGCTCGACTTTACCAAGGCGCCCCACAACTGGGACAAGGGCGTGATGAGCGTCGGTCACGTTTGGGAGAATGACGGCACGGATGCTCTTCAGCCGGCCGACGGCACGACCTATATGGAGGTCAGACCGGGCGCGACGCTGGTGTTTGAGAGCAACCAAGCCAACCCCGGCAAGGAGTATTGGAAGGGTGGCTTTGGTGCCAA
>JAGBTR010000153.1 GCA_017631215.1 Clostridia bacterium
CCATCATCACCATCACGCTGCCGACGTATTCACCAGCTGGGGCGCCGAGACCTCGCGCAAGTACACCGCCGAGGGCATCCGCGCGGCGCTCGAGTCGCTGGACGAGACGCGCTTTGGCACGGTACTGCGCGCCAAGGGCATCGTAGCCGCCGAGGACGGTAGTTGGATCCACTTCGACTACGTGCCGGGTGAGCCCGACGTGCGCGTGGGCGGTGCCGACGTCATCGGTCGTCTGTGCGTCATCGGCGCAGGGCTTGACAAGGGCGCGATCTCCGCGCTGTTCGGTCTGGAGGCGTAACGATGGCAAAGGAGCAAGCACAGATTCCCGTTTATCTCTTCACCGGCTTTCTGTCGGGCGGCAAAACGCATATGATCCAGGAGTCGATGGAGGACAAGCGCTTCAATTCGGGCGAAAAGACGCTCATCATCCTGTGCGAGGAGGGCGAGCTTGAGCTCGATCCGACCGCCTTCTTCGGTCAGAACATCTATCTTGAGATCATCGAGAGCGAGGATCAGCTGACCAAAAAGAAGCTGACCGAGCTGACAAACAAGCACCTGCTCGACCGCATCATCGTCGAGTACAACGGTATGTGGCTGTTGCAGAAGCTGTATGAGGCGATGCCCGACAACTGGGGCATCTATCAGCAGATGATGTTTGCCGAGGCGGAGACCTTCCTCGCTTACAACGCCAATATGCGCCAGCTGACGGTCGACAAGCTGACCGATGCTGAGATGGTCATTCTTAACCGCACGCCCGCAGACATCGACAAGGACGCCGTCCACAAGGTCATTCGCGGCATCAACCGCCGCGCCGCCATCACCTACGACTATCCCGACGGTCACGTCGAGTACGACGACATCGAGGATCCCCTGCCCTACGATCTGAACGCGCCCGTTGTCGAGATTTCGGACACCGACTATGCCATCTGGTATCGCGATATGGCCGAGGAGCTGGACAAGTACGCAGGCAAGACGATGCACATCAAGGGCTTGGTCGCCCGCGACAAAACGCTGGGCAAGGATGCTCTGGTGGTCGGTCGCCACGTGATGACCTGCTGCGCGGACGACATTTCCTTCCACGGACTCGTTTGCAAATTCGACGGTCCGATCGACCTCAAGACGCGCGATTGGATCACCGTCACCGCGACGCTCAAGCTCGAGGAGCACAAGCTGTACCACCGCGTCGGCCCCGTCCTTTACGTCAAGGAGTGGGCGCGCGCCGAGGTGCCCGATCCCGAGATCGCGACCTTCTATTGATAAGACAAAAAAGCAGAGCCCTCCACACGGAAGGCTCTGTTTTCTTATATCCTTATATCTTATGCTCCGTCCGCAGGATGACCTCCGCCTGCATCTCGGGCGATAGGCGTGTGAAATAGTCGCTATAGCCGCCAATGCGGACGACCAGATCGCGGTACTGCTCAGGATGCTCACGCGCCTTCTCGAGCAGTGCGCGGTCGACCACGTTGATCTGCATCTCAAAGCCGCCTCGCTCCATAAACACGCGAACGAGCGATGCCATCGTTTCCAGCGACGTCGCCCCCAGCGATGCCTTGGAGAACTTCATATTGACCGCCACACCGCCGATCAGCTCGTGGTGATCCCACTTGGTCGAGGACAGGATGGAGGCGGTCGGACCGCGCATCTCGCGCCCCTGGCAGGGTCCCGAGCCGTCGCCCAGCGGGAAGCCTGCCAAGCGTCCGTCGGGCGTTGCGCCCGTCGCACGACCAAAGCGCTCGTGCATCACCCAGCAGAAGACGCTGGGCACCAGCCGTGCGCCGCTCAGGCAAGGGGTGTACCGCTTACACTCTGCCACGATATGCGCGGTCAGCTGACCGAACATCGCATCGATCTCGTCGATATCATTGCCGTATTTGGGCAGCTCACCGAGCAGACGGAGACGCAGTGCCTCCTCGCCCTCAAAGTTGCGGTCGAGGATATCCCTGAGCTCGGTCAGCGTCAGCGCGCGCGTATCGTACACGGTATGCTTGACAGCGTAGAGCGAGTCGACCAGATTCGCCATACCAACGAAGCTCGGCATGATCCAGTTATAGCGTGCGCCGCCCTGCTCGATATCCAGTCCCAGCTCAAGACAATCGTGAACGAGGCAGGACAGAAGCGGTGCCATATTGCCTTGCTCGGCACGGTAGCGGCGGAAGCCGTCATAGCGCTCGAAGTTCGCCTTGATGAGTCCGTCCAGACGATGGACGAGCGCGGCGTAGAGCGCCTCGTAGCTCTCGTGCTCATCCGCCATCGTATCAAGCAGCAGCTGTGCCATATTGGTATAGGGGCAAGCGACCCACACGTTGGATGCACCGAGGGGGGTGATCTCGACGCAGGTGCTGTGGATGTAATCGTGAGCATCCTCGGCAGGCACGCCGTAGCTCTGCAAGCCCGCCGCGATGACGTCATCGTTGAAGATGGCGGGGTGCGAGCGACCGTGCGACAGGATCTCGCAGGCGACGTCGAGATAGTGGCGAGGCATATCGGGCGTGTAGCACAGCCCCACCGAGGGGTAGACCAGACGGATATCGTCGATCACGCGCATACACATCTCGGTCAGCTCGTTGGCGACCACACAGCCATTCTCGTCCCGTCCGCCCACCATATACCCACTCGACAGCCCGCTGATGACGCGGCAATTGATCTGGATGCCGAGGCAATCGAGCAGCAGCTGCGCCCGCTCGCGTGTGATCGCGCCGCTCTCGATATCCGCCTTGTAAAAGCGCCAGAGATAGCGGTCGGGGCGACCGAGCTGGAACTGCTGATCAAAGCAGAAGGAGGGATCCATCGAGACGGCGTAGGTGATGAAATGCGCCGATTGCACCGCCTCATAGAAGGTAGTTGCCGGCTTTCTCGGCACAGCGCGACAAATGCGCGCAATTTCAGCAAGCTCGGCTGTTC